>JBAZHS010000168.1:0-2554 GCA_041652275.1 Parachlamydiales bacterium | reverse complement strand
CCGGGCCTTTTTCAAGGCCGCCGCCATTAAATGCTCTCTAACCTTGGTGTAGTGCTCGACTGTCGCCGAATCCGGGTTGATGATCACTTCTCCTTTCAGGCCGTCGACGATGATCTGCTTTAGGGCCAGCTTTTCCAAATCGGCCAAACGAATCCCCGTCACAAAAGGAATGCCCTTGGCCCGGGCAATAATCGCAGCATGCGAAGTATAGCCGCTTTTTTCCGTTACAAAAGCCGCACATTTTTTTTGGGCCAGCTCAAGGGCCAAAGAAGGAATCAGCTCGCCGGCAAAAACAACGGCTTCTTGAAAAATGGCGTTATGGTCTTCTTTGAAACGGGGTGACAAATGGCTTAAAATACGCCCCGCCACATCCTGGATGTCGTTCAGGCGCTCTTCAAAAAAATGGTTCTTTTCAAAGTTCTTTTGGTATTCGGTCAAGACCTGCTGAAAAACCGTTTCCGTATTTTTCTGCAGTTTGGAAATCCGCTCAACGATCATTTCGGTGATCAGGGGATCTTGCAAAATTTCCAGGTGGGCCTCCAGAATCTGGGTCACTACATTCTTGCCTTCATGGCTCTGGCGCCTTTGCAGGTATTCCAAATCATGGCGGCTTTGGTTCAAGGCGCACTTATAGCGCTCGATTTCCAAAACCACTTCGTTTTTTTTCAGGGCCACTTCTTTGGAAGGCTTGGGAAACGGCTTTAATAAAAATGGCGAGCCAAAGGCAATTCCCCGGCTGATCCTGATCCCCTTTAACCTTTTCTCGGCCATTTTTTATCCTTTAAAAAACCTTTCTTTCAAAAGACCGCTTCCTCGCCGAAACAGGCTTTAAACGCTCCCGTCAGGGCTTCCATGGTCTGTTTGCCGTCTTCGCCTTCAACCACAATGGTAATAGTCTGGTTTTTTTGGGCCACCAAAGTCAAGAGCCCCATAATGCTGCGGGCATCTACCGTTTTGTTTTGGCAGGTAAAAAAAACCCGTGAACGGCAGGCCCTTAGAATTTTTACAATTAAAGCCGCCGGACGAAGGTGCAGGCCCTGGCTGTTTTTAATCGTTATGGTCTTCGTCAGCTTCACGCCTTCCCTCCCTCGATCGCCCGGTGTAACTGGTCTTTCAAAGCAGCCCTGGTTTTACCGCCCAGCTGTTTTAACCGGTGGTTTAAAACCAGGGACTCGATCACTAAGACAAGCTCCCTTCCCGGCTTAACTTCTAAGGGATAGCAGGGCAGCCTGAAGCCCAAAACCTCGAAAAAATACTCTTCCGAAAAAAAATCCGCCGGCTTCCCGTTTCTTAAATCAATCGCCAGATCAATCGAAACAGCCGGGCTAACCGCCGCCGCCCCTTTCAAACCGGCCATATTGAGCGGACCTAAAGGCCGGACCCACAGCAAGTGGGGAAGAAAAGCGTGGCTATAACCTTTTAAAGCTAAAAAGGGCCGTTTTACAGTCACCAGGTCATCGGCAATCAGCCGGTGGCCCCTTTCCAGAAGCCCCAGAGCAATTTCACTTTTGCCGACACCCGATTCTCCTTTAAGTAAAACGCCAAGGCCAAAAATTTCAACCAAGGTCCCCGGCAATCCCGCCGACGGGGCCAAAGGCTCGCTTAAAACCAGAAAAAGCCTTTCCTGAAGTTCCAATGCACCGAGCGCAGAAACAAAAAGAGGAGCCGCCTGTTTTAAGCAGGCTGAAAACAGTTCTTTTAAAGGCTTTTGGCCGTCTGCCAGGATCAATGCTGCAGGCTTGTGCAAAAGCACCGCCCGGATTTTTTTTCTTTTTTCCTCCGGGCTTAAACTTTGCAAATAATCCTGTTCATTGGGTCCGATAATTAAAATTTGGCCAGCGCCAACGTTTTTTGTAAAGCCTAAAAACACCAGGCCCGCCATCAGGGCCTGCCTTTGGGAAACTGCCCGGATAGCTTTTTTTTCGCCAACCAGCCTTTTTAGCAAAAGCTCCCCGCCATAGGCGGCAAAAAAATCTTTCACCCGCAAAAAGCGCTTTTCCCGAAGCCGATAATTTTGCTCGCTCAAAATACCGAAGGCCACCTGCAACCTGTCTTTTGCATCTGTTTTAAAAAAACTTTTTTCACTAAAGGAAAACTCTCCATATTATGGTACTGAAAAAAAAAACTTTTTTAAAAGAAAAAAGAAAAGAATTCTTTTTTTCTCCCTTCCTTTTTAAACTTTTTAACTTATGCTGGCTTTTTTTTTAATTAAACAGGCCTTTCAAAAAGCTTTTGAAGAAGCTCCTCTGCTTTTTTCAGCCCTGGCCTTTCTTCTGGGCGTCTTTTTAAACTTAAACCCCCATTGGGCCGCCGGCCTGTTCCTGCCCCTGTTTTTTAGCGATAAAAAACGCCGGCTCCTTTACATCTTCCTGGTTTTTTTAGGCTATCTGGAAACCCTTTTTTTTTACCCCGCCTTTTTAAACACCCCTTTCGAACAGCAAGGCCGCTATCTTCCAGCGACCGGCCTTTTAAAAATTGAGCAAATCCGCCGCCTTACTTCCTACGGCAAGCCGGCTTATCTATTAAAGGGGCGGCTAAAAGAACTAAAGCTGGC
>JBAZHS010000167.1:0-2594 GCA_041652275.1 Parachlamydiales bacterium | reverse complement strand
GCCCATATCTTCCACAAGGAGCTTCCATGACCCGCATGAGCAAAGAAGGTGAAAGAAGACATTTTTCACCAAAGAAAAGAAAAAAAATCTTAACCAAAAAGACCGGCAGCCTGCCGCAAAAAGCCAAAGAGCATGCTAACGCTTTAGAAGAAAAGATCTATGCTTTCATCCCTAAAATCAAAGGAAAAGTGAACCTATGACCAGACACCAAAGCTACGGCAAATCTTCCAAAAAAGAAATCAAACGGAACGTTTTAAAACGTTTCGAAAGGATTGAGGCTCTCCGTGCCATGGGAAAATGGGAAGACGGCAAGAATACAAAAGCCACCGGCCTGCCTAAAACGCTTGTTAAAAAGTAAAAAAAAGCCTTGGAGAGCTTCCGCCGCGCCGACCGTTCAGGTTTTGGTTTTTAACCGGCAAAAAGACCTGAAGGTTAGTCTGCCTTTGACCAAACGGGCGGTAAGTTTCTTTTTGGCTAAAATGAAAGCCAAAAGCCGTTCGGTTGCTCTTTATTTGGTCAGCCAAGCCGAAATCAAAAAAATCCACAAGCAGTTTTTCCACGACGGAACGGCCACAGATACGATTTCTTTTCCTTTCGACCCCCCTTCGAAAGCCGGTTTTTTAGGCGAGGTTTTTGTCTGTCCGAAAACCGCACTTGAATACGCCGAAAAAAACCGCTTAAACCCTCTGGACGAAACCCTGCTTTATATCTTACACGGGCTTTTGCACCTGCTGGGCGAAAACGACCAAACCATCCAGGAAAAAAGAACCATGCAAAAAAAAGAAAAAACCAGTATGAAACTACTCAAAGACAATCTAAGGGGGCTGTCGAAAAGACAGCTGAAGGCATGGCTCTGATCATTTTTTGTTTAACAGCTTTAAGCTTTGTACTCTTAAACGCTTTTGCCCAAGCGCTTTTGCTTGTAAACCTCAAAGAGCTGCACAAGCTTTCCCGCCAAAGCCCGGCCCTGGCTTTTTTTCAAAACCATTTTTTTACTCCGGACACTTATGAGACGACGCTCAGCCACCTGCATTTGACCCAGAAAATGGTTTTTTTTGCGCTTTTTTTCTTTTTAGGGGCCGGTTTAAAACCTTTTATTTTGTGCTTCTTCCTTCTGTTTCTTGCCGACTATCTTTTTTATCTTTTGGCTTCCCTGTTTCCCCGGTTTATTTTAAAAAACTTTTCATCCGTAGCGCTGTTATGGCTTTACCTTTTATACCCCCTGGCCGCCCCCTTGATTGCGCTTTACCAGCAGCTGGTCCTGAGTAAAAAAAACTCCATCGCCAAAGAACGGCGGCTTTGCAACCTGCTTTTAAATGATTACGATGAAAAGCTGTTCTCTTCTTTAGCCACTTTCAACGAAAAAGATGCCCGCGAAGTCATGATCCCGCGCATCAAAATGTTCGCCCTCAGCTCTGCCACAACAATCAAAAAAGCCGCCAAAATGGTTCTCAGCGAAAAATACAGCCGGGTGCCGGTCTACGGAAATGATCTGGACAGTATTGTCGGCGTTTTGATGTACAAAGACCTACTCAAGGTCTACACCGAAGCGGAAAAAGCTTCCAACCTCCTGGACGAAAAGATCGAAATGCTCGTAAAGCCGGTTATTTATGCCCCGGAAAACAAAAAAATCTCGGCCCTTTTTCAGGAACTGCGAAAAAAACAGCGCCATTTGGCCATCATCGTAAATGAATACGGCGAAACAGAGGGCATTATTACCATTGAAGATATCCTTGAAGAGCTGGTCGGCGAAATTAAAGACGAATATGATGTCGGCGAAGAAGAACCCTTCTGGCACTTGCCCAACGGCAGCTGGATCGTAGACGCCAAGGCCAGCATTATCGATATTGAAAAAAAAGTCGGCATACCGATCCCCCATTCGCCAGAATACGAAACTGTCGGCGGCTTTTTGTTTCACAAGGCAGGAGCAATTCCGCCCAAAGGCTGGAAGCTCTATTTGGATGAATTTGAAATCGAAGTCTTAATTTCCTCCGAGCGCTGTTTGGAAAAGCTCAGGATCATCCCTCTTTTAGAAAAAAAAGAAAAAATTGCAAAAGAATGACCTTTATTGCAAAATGGCAAAACTAAAGGAGTTATTTTTTCATGCGTCGCGCGATTTGCTTTATCGAACCCGTCTATGCTAAGGCCGGCGAGGCCACTACCTGGAAATTTGTTTATACCGCTGCTTTGGACCTACCCAAGGGCGCCCTGTTCAAATTCGACCTTTTGAGCCGCGGCTCGCCCCAGGAATGGCAAATCCCCCAGACCAACTTAAAGTTAAAAAAAAATTTAATCTGGGCCGAAAGCCTGAACCACAAAATCACCGCCCGGCAGATTGAAGATCCCAAAACCTTAAACGCCCAGTTCGAGTTTATCCTGCCCGCCAACCTGAAGACCGGTGAAACTTTTACAATTTTCATGGGAACCCCGAACAAATCGGAAAAAGACGGCAACCGGGCCCAGCTTTTCACTGCCCGCAAGCGGACCTTTATGCTTTACATCGACCCCAAAGGCAAAGGCGACTATAAAGAATCGGAAACTTTTCATCTGGATGTCAAAGGAGGGCTGTTAAAAAACCTGAGCATTTTAACTCC
>JBAZHS010000166.1:0-2605 GCA_041652275.1 Parachlamydiales bacterium | reverse complement strand
AATAGCGCAGGCCGATGCCGGTTTTGCTGGGAGCCTTTTTTGAGCAGGTAAGAGCGTTCTTTGAGCGCGGCTAAAAAACGGGACAGGTGGTGAACATAAAGCGGGTCGCTTTGAGCTAGAAGCAGGTTTAAAAAACGGCGGCGGATCAGGGGGAAGCCGGAGATTAGTTCCACATCCTGCGGCGAATAGATGGTTGAGGGCATCAGGCCTAAAAGCGAAGTGAAATTCGGCAGCGCCTTGCCGCTCAAATGAATTTTTTTTTCTTTGCCGTCGTAGTAGATTTTGATTGTTTGAGAAACCAGGTCTTTGATGATCCCGGCCTCTAAAAAAAAGAACTTTTCTCCGTGGCGGATCAGGTCTTGATAGCGCGAAGTGCGGAAAGACCGGCCGGTGGAAATGAGCGAGATAGCTTCCAGAAGATTGGTTTTGCCTTGGGCATTTTCTCCGCAGATCAAATTGAAATGGGGATGAAAGCGGACAAATTCTTCGCTGAAATTACGAAAATTATGTAAGCGCAGGGTTAAAAGCAGCATTTTCTTCCGCGGCGGTTTCCACGCTCTCGTTTAAACGCATGGGCATGATCACAAAAAAGGAGCCTTTGGAATCAATAATTACCCCTGGATTATACGAGTCCGAAAGGGCAAAAGTCAGGATTTCGTCTTTCGAGTGCCTTAAAATATCCAGGAAAAAATGGGGGTTGAAAGCGATCTCCAGTTTTTCTTTATGGTAGTCGACCGGCATGCTGACCACGCCTTCGCCGATTTCTGAAGAGTTGGCCGTCAAAAGCAGGCTGCCGTCGGCAAAAGAAAATTTAACCGATCCGCTCGTATCGGAAGTGAAAAGCGAAACCTGGCGTAAAAGGGCGGCGAGCTCTTCTCTGTGCAAAGAAAGCGAAATGGGAGAGGCGGTGGGGATAACCCTTTCAACATCGGGATATTGTCCCGAGAGCAGCTTGGTAGTGAGCATCAAGGGGCCGTTTTCCAAAAAAACCCTGTCTGGAGTTAAACTTAAAGCGGCCGTGGCGGATTTTTCATCGAGCATGCGGATCATTTCTTCAACGGCTTTTAAAGGAATGATGTAAGCACCCTGAAAAGCGGCGTCCAAATCAATTTTGGTTTGCGTTTTAGCCAGCCTTTTGCCGTCGGTTCCGATAAAAGAAGCTTCGCCGTTTTGAATCTGCAGGTAAAGGCCGTTTAAAACATAGCGCGAATCGTCTTTGGCTGCCGCAAAAGAGGTTTTGGCGAGGACCTCTTTTAAAAAACCGGGCTCAAAATTAATCTGTGCTTTGCCGGTAAAATCGGCAATTGAGGGGAACTCGTTTTTATGCATGCCTTTAATTTTGAAAACGGAGGAACCGGCTAAAATTTCGGCTGTTTCGGAAGAGATCAGCGAGATTTTTAACTGGGGAGCGGTGATTTCGCGGACCAGCTGAAAGAACTTGCGGGCCGGCAGGGCGATTGAACCGGGCTCAATTACTTTGGCGCTGGTAGTTGTCCGCATGGAGGTTGTCAGATCGGTGGCGCTGATCACGAGTTGGTCGTTGAGGGCCTCAATCAAAATGTTGGCCAGGATCGGAATGGCCGGCTTGCTTGAAATTAAAGTTTGGATTTTGCTGATGGCATCAACTAGCTCTTGTTTAGAAATCACAGCTTTCATATGCCCGAACCTTGGTTCTTTTAAAAACGATAAGATAAGGTATTTTTTATAGGACTGTCAACAGATAAATTAGGAGTTTAAATTTTTTTGGATTGATCTTTTTTCTTCTTTGTCTTTAAGGGCCCTTCTTTTATCATAAAGTCTTTTTCCTTTCGCCAAAGCAATTTTAACTTTTACAAAACCGTTTTTCAGAAAAAAACTGACCGGAATAATGGCCAGGCCTTTTTCGGAGACGGCTTTTTTTAACTTCAAGATCTCTTTTTTGTGCATGAGCAGCTTTCTTTCCCGGCGGTCTTCATGGTTATGCACATTGCCGAAACGGTAAGGGGCGATTGAAGCATTAATCAAAAAGAGCTCGCCGTTGTCTTTGACGGCGGCATAAGCGTCGTTTAAAGAGCCGCCGTGCGCTCTTAGGGATTTAATTTCAGTGCCGAGTAAAACAATGCCGGCTTCGAAGGTCTGCAGGATCTCATAGTTGTGATAAGCTTTGCGGTTGGAAACCAGGTCTTCCATAATCTCCTAAAGGGCAGGTAGTTTAATGATAGCGGTTTTGTGTTTGATGGTCTTTAAAAATTTTTCCAGCATAGGTTTGGATAGGCCGAGGGTTTTTGTGTTGAGGTTGGGATGAAAAGAAACGGTTTCGGCGTTATATACTTCCAGATCAATATAAAGTTCGGTGGTTAGCTCCGGGTCGTTTAAAAGGCCGAAGAGGGAAACGGCGCCGGGTTTCAGCTTGAGGATTTCTTCCAGTTTTTGGGGGCTGGCAAAGACGAGCCGGGAGGCGGCGACGGTCTTAGCCAGTTTTTTCAGGTCCAGCCTTTTATAAGCCGGCAGGACGATTAAAAAAAAGCGGTTGCTTTTCGGGTCGTGTAAAAAAAGATTTTTCGAAGGCAGGCCGGGAATATGGGAGCAGTACTGAATAGCTTCTTCGCAATTACGAACGGCCGGA
>JBAZHS010000165.1:0-2630 GCA_041652275.1 Parachlamydiales bacterium | reverse complement strand
ACTAAAAAAAAACCATCCTCGGAGCCAAAGGACTTCGCCGGATTTGCCAAAAGCTCTATCCAGGCAAAAAATCGCCTGGCAAAGCCCCGGATTAATTTCTTCTTTTGCTCAAAAAAGAAGCTTGATCCGTGAAGAACAGGCTGAAAAAAAAGAAACTTAAAGCAAAAAAATAACGATGAGCAAAACTAAAAAAACCGTTTTCAAGCCATCTTCCGCACCCCTTCTGTCCGCCCAAGCAGAGCCAGGCGATTTTTTTTTCCAAAACCAGCCGGCCGAGCTTTTTTTACAAACTAAAATACTTAGCTTCAACCGCCGTTTAAAAGAACTGATCTCTTTTAAAAAAAGCAGCGACCTGCAAAAAGAGCTTTTTTTGGCCGCCAGCTACGCGCTTTTCCCCGGAGGTAAAAAGCTCCGGCCGCAAATTGCGATCGCCGCGGCCGCCACTTTAGGCGGCGATTGGCAAAAGGCCCTTGATCCAGCCTGCGCTTTGGAAATGATCCACATCTACTCTTTGATCCACGATGACCTGCCCTGCATGGATAACGACGACCTGCGCCACGGCAAGCCGGCCCTTCACCGCGCCTATCCGGAATGGCTGGCACTTTTAACCGGTGATTTTCTGCTGACTTACGCCATTGAGATCCTGGCCAAAGCCCGCCGTTTGAAAGACCGCCAAAGGCTCTTATTAATCCAAACGCTCAGCTCCAAAGCCGGCGGCCTCGGCCTTTTGGCCGGACAATACCTGGACCTGGCTTCCGAAAACAAACAGATCTCCTGGGAAACGCTTAAAAAAATGCACCTTGGCAAAACCGGCTCCCTGATTTCAGCAGCTTTGGAATTCGGGGCCATTATCGCCGAGGTCAACGAAAAAAAACGCCGTTCCCTCCGCTCGTTTGGCCACAAGATCGGCCTCGCTTACCAGATCGTCGACGACCTGATCGAGATCAGCTCGCCGGAAACCATCCTCGGCAAGCCGCCGGGCTCGGATCTGGCCAAAGGCAAAGCCAACGCCCTGACGGTCCTGGGCTTAAAAAAAGCCCAGGCTACAGCCGAAAAACTTTACAGAAGCGCTCTTGCAGACCTCAAAAAGTTAGGCCGGCCGACCGCCCTGCTGGAACTTTTAGCCCATAAAATGGTCTACCGGATTTTTTAAGCCCAAAAATTCCTGGCCAAGTTATAATAAGGATGTTAAACAAAAAAAATTCGAACCGCTTTAAAAAGAATTGTTTTATGCTGCAAAAAGCTGTCCGCCTCTTCTTTAAAGAAACCATTCTTCCGGCCGCAGGAAAGCTAAAAAACTTTTTCCAAAAAGAGCCCTGGCCCCCTTATCTGGCCGGGGCCCTGATCGGCCTAATAACCGTTTTTTCTCTCGGCATTTTTCAAAAAACCATCGGTTCTTCTTTAGCCTTTGTCAAATTCAACGCCCTGATCTGGAAAACCTTTAGTTTAGAGCATCTGGAAAAGAGCGCGTACTATGTCGGCTATTTAAAAAATAATTTTTGGCTGGACTGGCAGATTTTTTTAATGCTGGGTCTTTTTAGCGGAGCTTATCTGGCCGGCAAAAGCGCCGGGCCTAAAAAACTAAACCCTGAGCCCGCCGCCAAAGAAACCGGGGCAGGGTTAGATTCCCGCTCTAAGCTTCTGGGCCAAATCAGAAAACCCGGCTATCCGGCCTCTTTTTTCGGAGGCATGATCGTGATGATCGGAGCCAGATTTGCCGGCGGCTGCACTTCCGGCCACGCCATCTCGGGCGGCATCCAGCTGGCCCTTTCCAGCTGGCTCTATATGATCGGCCTGTTTGCCGCAGCTATTCCAACCGCCCTGATGCTTCAAAAAAACACCAAAGGCCGCCCATGAACACCCTTTTTTTACTGCCGTTGGGAAAACTCTGCGGGGCCCTTTTGATCGGCCTTGTCTTCGGTTTTTTATTAAAAAAAGCCGGCGTTACCGACTCACGGGTGATTTTAGCCCAGCTCAGCCTGAAAGATTTTACCGTTATGAAAATCATTTTAACCGCGATCGCCACAGGCAGCCTGCTGCTTTTCTTTTTCAAAGAACCGCTTTCCATCCGGCCCAATCTGAACGCCACCACTCTTGGGGCCGCTTTAGCCGGCGGAGCTATTTTCGGTGTCGGCATGGCTATTGTCGGCTATTGCCCCGGCACTTGCATCGGAGCTTTAGCCCGCCGGGACAAACAGGCTTTCTTCGGTTTTTTGGGCATGCTTGCAGGAGCCTTTTTATACGCTGAAATCTTTCCTTTCATCCGTCATTTAAAGCCGGAAAAAGCGATCAACCTGCAAACTCTGGACCTTTTTTTTCAAATTCCCGCCGGAATAATTATTGCCGCCCTTCTGTCTTTGGCGGGAGCCTGGTTTTTGTTTGATCTGAAAAAACTAAAAAGCGGCCAAAATCAAAAAGAAAAAAACTAATTCAGCTGTCTTTTTAAACCCTACTCAAAAGATTAAAAGCCTAGATTCTATAAACCGACATTATACCCCTGGATTCCCTGGCTTTCGCAGTTTTGAATCTTAAGGCTTGAAGCCGCCTTAGATCATTTAGTTTTTAGGCTCCGTTTTTTTTTGGCGGCGCAAATAAATCCAAACCAGCAGCAGGGAAGCCAGCATGACCGG
>JBAZHS010000164.1:0-2632 GCA_041652275.1 Parachlamydiales bacterium | reverse complement strand
CATCCTTTCCAGCGTAGCATTGGCCGAGCACACAATGTGACATCATGTCGAATGTAGCCGCTACATATTTCTCAGCGTCTGCATTCAAAGCTAACCGCCTCTGTATAGCAGGCCAGGAAATGCGCCCACCTGCGAAGCTCTACCTCATGTTCCGCTTGTCCAACTAGCAATTCTATTTTTCCCAAGATATGTTCTTGGATAGGATCTAATTTTGGTGTCATACGCGATAGGGCAGATTTGAACTGCCTTCTGGCAACGTTGCAACGTCACCTGCATGGCCATGTACATGCTGCTATCGCGGGGGCTGCCGGGCATCGCGGGAGTGAAAACGATTGCCCGGCAAAACAGGCCGCCGGATTTGACCCGGTTACATTCGGCCTGCCAGGAAGATATGAACGATGGCCTCATGTGGATTTCGCGACCACCTCCGAGCACATACTAAGGTTGGAAATGTCATGTTCGCGAAGCACATTTTCTATGTATTCGCGCTTGTCGTAGCATGTTTCAGAGTGCGTCCATGCCGCCCATACTACCAGGTCGCTTTCAGATCGCATCATGCCACCTGCTCTATGCGATATTTCCCATCCGGATATAACTCGCTGACCTTCTCCTCAACCTCTTTTAGGCCAAACCCGGTATAATCGATGAAATGGTCCGGTCTGCCGGGGAAGGTCACACGATAGCGGATCACGCCCATTTAGACCTCCGTTCGGACTACCTTATACCGGTAATCCGTTTTCAGGTCGCAGATCTCGATTAGGCGGTCGCTGCCTATTGCAGCTTCGGCATCCTTAATTGCCACGACCCCAATCTGCATGAACTCTTTTGGGTATTTCTCTATGAACTCATCCTGTCTGATGATCCGCCTGACCACCGGCGACCGGATCAGCATTACATGATCCGCCTGGTAGGCGTCTCCCTTCGATCGTGTGGCCTTCAGAAACTTGGATGGCCCGAAGACAGGCGAAGCCGCTAAGACCTCATCCAGCCGAGCATCATATTCTTCCTGCCATCGTTTGGCCTCTGTTTTCAGTTCTGCTAGCCTTTCGCTGGCTAGCGCAAGCTTCTGCATGGCCGACATGGCCGGAACTTCTAAAGTCTGCATATAATTTCCTCCAATTCCGCCTTTTGGCGGGCGCATTCCTGGTAGCCGCCTAAAGCTTCCAGCACAACGATGTGGCGTCGCTGTCTGGAAAATCCTGAAGTTGGGCCTCGATTTCTGCGAAGTTGGGAGCCATTAGGCTACCTCCATCTTACCGCCCCTCATTGGGCAGGCCTCCCAGGGGCAATCACCACATCTCTGGAAGCCATATATTTCGCCTCTGAGTTCGCAGCCATAACATATGCCGTTGGCATCATATACGGCGTCCAAGTGGTCGCCACTGGAGGAAACTGTATGGATGGCCATGCTAGGTCACCTCTTCTTTCGACACGAATCCGCCGCAAGCAACATCGTCTTTTTCCGGCACAGGTTTATAAGGCCCATGACAGAATCTATATCCAGCATGGTACACGCAGCTTCCACATTTATTCATGTTTGTATCCTCCAATCCAATATTACCTACTTAGACTTGTGAGGTATATATAGGTTACGCCACGTAAGCTAAGCTATAACCAAAAACTATTTAACCTAAGATGACCTATACTAAACATATGAGTAAAAATACAAAAAAAGCGTCCTTTCCAGCCAGGGTGAACGCGAACCTTGGTGTGAGGATACCAGAAGCTGCACGAAAGCAGCTAAAGATTGATGTGGGATCGTTGGTAACTGTGACTATAGAAGGGATAGAAGAATGAGTGCTTATGAAGACTGGCTGAAAGCAGAGCTTGCATTTCGCAAGCGGACTATATTGAATCGCATAGACGAAGTAGAGCACATTACTGCCGGATTGCGGCAGCGCATTGAATCGGATAGCTACCTCAATGATTTAGGAGAGCTTCAGTCATCTGGTGTCATGTTGGATACCGCGATAGCCGCCTATGCTACTGAAAGGCAGGCATTGAAGAACTATCAGGAGATGAGCCAGCCATGAGACTGGGACCAATCGTGTTCATGGAAAGGGGCGTTGCCCTCGGCCTATGCGACCGAAAAGGCGAGGGAATTGGATTTCTATATGATCCGATTAAGGCATCTGGTTATGAGTTCGAGCCATCATTTGAAAGAGGTAGACGTAGGAAATAACGAGATTGAGGTTACATGAATCTATTAGACAAAGTTCGCGAAATGCAAGAAGTTGGCGATTTTGTGGCCACAACTGCCGAAATGAACCAATTGCTTGCCGCACTTGGAAAGGTTCAAGCAGGCGATGCCCACACATTGGACATCATCGCCACGTTCTTTGAAATTCCTAAAAGGGGCATGTCTGACGCATCCTATCAGAAAGATCTTGAGTGGGCAGAATGCTTGCGGCGATATGCTGACCTGGCCCGCCTAATGGAGGGCAACCTATGAAATGGATCGAGCTAGTATGGCAATATACCGACTTCAATGGAAACATCATTGGCGTCTATGAGGATGGATCTAGTCAGATCATCGGGAAGGACGAATATGCAACCTAATACGAAAATGTCCTCCGGCCAGGCAACCTTCAATCTGAAGGCGGCTCGGGAAGCAATGGAGCGAGCAACCGAA
>JBAZHS010000163.1:0-2669 GCA_041652275.1 Parachlamydiales bacterium | reverse complement strand
TTTCAGATGCTCCACCAGGGCACTGATACCGCAGCTTTGGAAATGATCGGTTTTAAGCATTCGCAAATGGAAGCCGATTTAAGAATAGAAGGCACAACCTGCCAAGAAAAGCTTTATTGCAATCTTTTAGGCTCTGCTTTGGCTTTGGCAGTAGGTAAAAAAAACCCGGAGCTAAACTGCAGTTTTTCCGGCAACCGGCCCACATCCATTTTAATAGCTAAACAGCTAAAGGCTGCAACTTTGGGAGAGCTGGTTGCTTTGTATGAGCATAAAACGGCTTTCCAGGGCTATATTTGGGGGCTCAACTCTTTTGATCAGGAAGGCGTCAAGCTTGGCAAGAGCGTTTCCGAAGAATTTTTAAAAGTTTTGAAAAAAGAGCTCAACGATCCTTTAAAAAGGGTGTTTTTAGATTTGCTTTAATCTCTTGCAGGTTAAGAAGGTCGAAAACGGCGTTTTAAGGTTTCTGTCTCGAAGATTAAAAAGATCAATTTTCAGCTTAGCCTGGGGTCTTGGGGATTTCTTGGTTTTATCTGTCTGAAGCGTTTTTTTTTAACCGGTAAACGCGGCTGTTTGAAGTGCCGTAGCGCATGTTGCCAAGGGAATCAGGTTTCTTTGGACAAGTCTGTTTTGAGCTTTAGCTCGGTTTTGGCTTGGTCTTGATCTTTTTTTGTTTGCATCCGCAGGAAGAAATTTCTAAGGTTTTCTTTTTTTGCCAAAACAAAGGTGATTGATCCGCCTAAAATGACCAGGAACATGCCAATGAGCGAGGTTAGTGAGGGTGCTGAGCTGTAAAAAAAGAGGCTGATCAGCGCTATATAAACGATATTGGTATAAGACAGCGGAGCTAAAAAAGCCGGCGAACCATATTGGAACGCGGCCGTTAAAAGCTGCTGGGCTAAAAAAGTCAAAAGACCGATGGAAACCAATAAAAGAATTTCTAGGGAAGAGGGCGTTTGCCAAAAATAAATTACGGCCGGAAGCAGGCTTAAGGTGCTGATGAAAAAGAAATAAAACAGGATCTGCGCCGTACTCTCCTGCCGGCGGTTTAAAAATGAAATGCCGATTAGGGCGGCAGCGGAAAAAAAGCCGGCCAGTAGGCCGAAACAAGAAGAGATTTGAAAAATGGTAATTCCCGGCTTTAAAATAAAAAGAATGCCCAAAAAGCCCAGGATAATCGACCAAAAAGCCTCTTTTTCTATCTTTTCTTTGGTTAAGACCATCCAGAAAAAGGGCACATAAAAAGGCGCTGTGGCATTTAAAATGGCCGCATCGACCAGATTGGTGTGCTTAATGGCCAGATAATAGAAAAGATAAGAAACAAGGCCGCTTAAGCTTCTGAGCAGGTGGTAGGGGAATATCGGTTTTTGGAAACTGATTTTTTGATGTCTCAGAGCGTTTTTAATGATTAGGCAGAAAAGTGCGATGGCCGATTGAAAAAAAAGGATTTCCAGACAGGGAAAAGTCTTGGAAAAAAGACGGACGCAGGAAGAATTGAAAGCAAAAAAAAAGTAGGCCAGCAAAGAAAGAAAAAGACCATAACCCAGACGGTTTTGCAAAGGAAGCATAGTTTTTAATAAATAAAAACAATTTCATTATAACAGGAAGCGGATTTTTAGCTGAAAAATAGCAGAACCGGTTTTTTAGAAACATAAAGAACTGTTGGTTAACGGTTTTCGGTCTTAGAGCGGGTTTTGAGGGTAAAAAAATCTCTTTCCCCATCGAGGCTTTAACGACTCCGAGTTCTTAAGCCCTGTTTCAAGCCGTCCGTTTATTTTGATCCCGGCTGATTAGACAGACAGGTTATAAAATTGTTGAAAAGATTTTTACGGGCTAAAAAGAGCTGATCTTTTCTTCCAGGGCGGCTTTTTGATTTTGAAGGGCTTCAAACTGGTCTTGCATTTTCTTGACGATCGGCTGGGGGGCTTTGGCCAGAAACTCAGGGTTATTGATCCGGGCTTTTAGGACGGCCAGCTCGGTTTCGACTTTGGCTTTTTCTTTGATCAGCCGTTCCTTTTCTTTGGCGATCAGTTCTTGGGAAAGGGGCAGAACGATCTTTAGATCTTCCCACAGAGCTGAAGAGCCGTTCGGCAGTTCTTGGTCTTTTTTACAGAAGGTGATCTGGCCGAGTTTGAGCAGGGCCCTTAAAAAAGGCTGGTTGGCTTCGATCAATTTCAAGGTCTTTTTTTTAGGAGAATACAAAAAGAGGTCGGTCTTTTCGCCGGGCGGAACTTTCATTTCGGTCCGGATATTGCGGATAGAGCGGACGATTTCGGATAAAGTGCCAAAAGCTTTTTCAAATTGCGGACGCAGCTTTTTTGGGGCCGCTTTCGGATAGGGGGCGACTGTCAAAGCTTCAGCGTTGAGCGAGCGGAGCAGATCCTGGCTATAGCGGTCCAAACCGGCTTTGATCTGAAAAGGCCCAAATTTGGCTTTAATGGTTTGGAAAAGTTCTTCAGTGATAAAGGGGGCGATCGGATGCACGAGGCGTAAAATGCTCATTAGCAGGACCAGGAGCAGCTTCTGTTTGTTTTCGGCGATTTGGAAATTGAGCTCTTTGCCGAAAAGAACCGGTTTGGCCAGTTCTAAATAATAAGCGCAGAAATCGTTCCAGAAAAAGTCATAAAGCACAAGGGTCGCCTTATCGAACTCGCATTTATCCAGATGGAGGG
>JBAZHS010000162.1:0-2691 GCA_041652275.1 Parachlamydiales bacterium | reverse complement strand
TTTTTGGGCCGCTCCTATTTTCAGGCCGGCGACGAAATTATTTTTTCCCAGATGGAGCACCACTCCAACATTGTTCCCTGGCAGATGCTGGCCTTGGAAAAAAAACTAAAACTCCGGGTTATTCCTATCGATGACAAGGGGGAGCTGAGGCTGGATGTTTTTGAAAAGCTGTTAACTTCCAAGACGAAACTTTTGGCCGTCAGCCATGTTTCCAATGCCCTTGGGACGATTAATCCGATTGCCAAGATGGCCCGGATGGCCAGGGCCAGGGGCGCTTTGGTTCTGGTCGACGGGGCGCAGTCAGCGGGCCATTTGAAAATCGATGTCCAGGCCTTGGGAGCGGATTTTTTTGTTTTTTCCGGACATAAGCTTTATGGCCCGACGGGCGTCGGCGTGCTGTACGGAAGAAAAGCGCTTTTGGAGCGGTTTTCACCGGCCAAATTCGGCGGCGGCATGATCGAAAATGTCTTTTTAAAAACTTCGAGCTTTGCTCCTTTGCCTTTGAAATTCGAAGCGGGAACGCCCATGATTGCCGAAGCGGTGGCTTTAAAAAAGGCTTTGGACTACCTGGAAAACCTCGGCCATGAAAAACTGCAGCAGCATGAAAGGGCGCTTTTGGAATATGCCACACAAAAGCTTTTACAAATCGAGGGTTTAAAGATTATCGGCCAGGCGCAAGAGAAGGCTGCGATCATTAGTTTCAGTTTGGACAAGATCCATCCTTTGGACTTGGCAATGTGGCTGGATTTAAAAAAGATCGCCCTTCGCTCCGGCCACCACTGCGCTCAGCCGACCATGCGCCATTTTAAGCTTCCGGCCACCGCCCGGATTTCTTTCGGCGTTTACAATACCAAAGAAGAGATCGAGCGGTTTTTCCGGGCGCTTCAAAAGGCGGTTTTAGAGCTGAGAAAATAAGGGGCTGTGGATTTTTTTTATTAAAAAAGCTTATGCAGGCTCAAATTCGAAAAAGGCGTTATGGTGGCTTCCTCAAAAGAGCAGGAATGGCTTCTTCCTTGGTGGTATCGGAACTACTCTTGGCAAAATGACTATCCGGTGCTCTTTGTGGACTTTGGCCTTTCAAAACAGGCGCAAAGGTGGTGTCGGAAAAGAGGCGGCCTGCTGGCTTTCAAGAAATTTCCCAAAACTTTTGCAGCTTCAAAAGACCGGGTTGAAAAAAGTTTTTTAAAAAAAATCGAAGCCCGTTTCGGTTCTTTTCCTTCTCAACAGCGCCACTGCTGGTTTAGAAAGCCTTTGGCGATGCTGAAAACCATTTTCGAAAAAACCCTTTGGCTGGATCTGGACTGTCAGGTTAAAGGCCCTTTGGGTCCGCTTTTTGAGTGTTTGCAAGATAGGGTGGGCTGCGTACGGGAACCCCTGGAAGTACAGCTGGAGCGTTGGCAAAATGGTTTTCAAAAAAAGGGGGAGATCCTTTACAACAGCGGCGTGATCCTTTATCCGCACGGTTCTTTTTTGATGCTTAAATGGGCCGAAGAAGCGGTGAAAAGCGCCCAGCTTTTTATCGGCGACCAGGAAATGCTTTCCCGTTTGATTTTTCAAACAGCCGCGCCGATTTTAGAGCTGCCGGCAATTTACAACTGGTTTTTTTATTTGGGCTTTAATCCGCAGGCCCAAATTGTGCATTACCCCAGTCTTTTGGGCAAGGCAGCCATTAAAGAGCAGATGAAAAGGCTGGCGAATTCTTTTTTTCAGCCGGACTGGTCTTTGTGTGAATAGGTTTTTTTAGGTTTTAAAAAAGGTTTTTCTTTAGAAGAGGCTTATTAACGCTTTAAATTTTAAAGCTGTTTTGAATCCGGAAAAGGAGTTTGAAAAAAAAATGACGGTTAGCCTTTCTTGCGTGGCCACCCGCGAATATGCGGAGCTTTCTTGCCAGGCCATTGAGACGACTTTGCAAAATGTGAAGATTGCAAAAATATACTGGTTCTCGGACATTGATTTTCCGGGGAAGACCGGCCTTGAGGTGGTCAAAGTTAAAATTAAGCCCTTTGATCAAAAGAAAAATTTCAACGACCAGCTGTCTTACATTACCTTGAAATTGATGCCGGAAGTCGTTCAGACAGATTATAATTTAATTGTCCAATACGATGGTTTTGCCGTTAATAAAGCGGCCTGGACGGACCGTTTTTTTGACTATGACTATATTGGATCGGCTGTTAATTACAGCTGGTTTAGCGACGGCAAAAAACGGGTCGGCAACGGCGGTTTTAGCTGGCGCTCGAAAAAGCTCTACCGGGCCTTTCAGAAGATCGGCATTAAGTACCGTTTAAACGAACTGCCAAAAGCCAAAAAAAGCCGGTTCAGGGTGGATTTTGCCGATAAATTTACCGGTCAGAGCGTTCCGGAGGATTTTATTATCTGCTGTATTTATCGGAAGCTTTTAGAAAAAAAGTACGGCATTCGGTTTGCCCCCCTTGGTCTTGCCGACAGGTTTAGCATTGGGGTCAATGTGGCTTCTCCGTGGGTGGGCAAAAGCCTGGGTTTTCACGGACCGTTTGCCGTCAATTTTTGTAATTCGGTTTTTTATTCGCTGTTAAAAAAATAAGCTTTTTGATGGCTGCCGGTGCGTTGGCAGCCTGGAAGCTGCCGGGCTAACCGGAGCTGGAAACCGGGGATATTTTGGGCGGAGGCAAGGAAAAAAACTTTCGCCGCTACGAAAGCGCTGTTTTTGGAAAA
>JBAZHS010000161.1:0-2714 GCA_041652275.1 Parachlamydiales bacterium | reverse complement strand
ATAGCCCGTTAAAGAAACGCCCTCCGGCAATTCTCCAGCTGTGTGGTTTTCCCAGAAATCCGGATCTAGGCTTAAATCCGTCAAAGGTCCAAGCGCCAGGGAAGGGCCAAAAAGCTCGGGGGCATCGGACAAAAAACACACAAGATCGGGACAGGCCAGCTCCCTTTGGTTTAAAGCATTGGTGATCTCAGTCATAAAACCCCTTGTTTTAAATGCCGGAAAAAATTTTAGATCTTTGGCTTTTTCTTGAAAAAGCTTTTTAAAATTTAACCGAAGTTAAAAAAATAAAAAAGCTTCTGAAAAACTCTCTCGCAGATAAAACCGGCCGGTTTAATTTTTGAAAACAAGTGGAATGCCCCCTGCTCTAAAACCCTAAGGAAACTCCTCTTTTCCAAAGCTCTACGGAAAGTCCTCTTTTCCAAACGCCCTGGTTGTTTCAGGTAATAATCTTTATTTAGAAAAAATGTCTGCGGCAGCCCTATTTCTTAAAGAAAAAACTTCACAGGCGGCCTATCCAAAACAAGGGCTGCAGAACAAATAACCCGGTTGATTCCGGCCATTTTTCCAAGCCGTCAATTACCATAAAAAATTGCCTTGGGCTTTACCTTAGGCTGCTAGAGGACGCAATTAAACTTTCTTTTTACCAAAAGCGGAAAAAAGCCTTAAAAATAGGCGCTTTCTGGTAAAATTACTCTAACAAAAACTAAAAAAGACTTTTCATGCCGCCTTTAAAAAAAAGAATCCTCGCCCTTGATTTCGGCCTGAAAAGAATCGGCCTGGCCATCTCTGACGAAAACCAGAAAATCGCCCTGCCGATCAAAACCCTCGAGGTTAGCAAAAACCCCGTTCAAACCCTTCTTGTGCTCATCAATTTTTTAAAAGAAAAAGACTATCTGCCCCAGCTGGAAACGATTGTTCTGGGCCACCCCCTGCTGCTTTCCGGACAAAAAGGCCAGATGGCCGAACTGGTAGAAAACTTCCAAAAAAAGCTGGCCCAGCAACTGGAACTGCCAGTTGTGCTTTGGGACGAACGGCTCTCTTCGGCCCAAGCGGAAAAAATGCTTTTAAAAGACTATAGCCGCAAACAAAGAAGCCAAATAGTGGATCCGATCGCCGCCGCCATTATTCTGCAAAACTACCTGGACCGGAAAAACTTCGCTTTTTAAAAAATGCTCAAGCCTAATAAACTTCCCAAGCTCAAAACTTTAATTAAATAGCAGAAAACCATAGATATAATTTATTATGTATTATTATACACAAATATTTAAAAATAATTGATAATTATGTCGAAAGTTTTTTCCTCGCTGGCTTTTTTTCTCTGCTGCTCTTTTTTTATCCCCGCTTTTGATCTGCCGAAAGCCCCCCTCCGTCCTAAAGTGCTGGTTTTTACCAGCAATATCGGCGGCGGGCACAAATCGCCGACGGAAGCGATTGCCGCGGCCTTAAAAGACCAATACGAAATTGAAACCGTCAATTTTTCCGAAAAAATCGCCGCTTTTATTGAACCGGTAAGCAAAATTACCAAAAACGAATATAATGCCGAACAGTTCTTCAGCTTTATCGCCCGGCAGGGCTGGAATGGCTTAGCCAACCAGATCTCAGAATACTCTTTAAAAAAACTGGACGCGGAAAAACTGGACGCCGAGCTGGAAAAAGCGCTTTTAAGCTACCTGAAAAAAACCAAACCCGACCTGGTCATTTCGGTTATCGGCTTTGTCAATTATCCAATCGCCAGGGCCACCGACAAGCTCAAAATACCGTTTATCATTATTCCAACCGATCTGGACCAAACCATTGCCAACCACGGCTTTCAGAAAAAGCTCGGCAAACCGGCGGAAAAAGGGTTTCCGTTCTTGGTTTACGCTCCCGCCTTCGATCACTTTGAAATCAACAAGACGATCCGTCCTTTCTCGTTTCCTTTAAAGCAGATTAAACCGATCGGCTTTCCTCTCAGGCCCCAGTTTTTTGAAAAAAAAGATCCCGCCGCCTTAAAAAACGCCTGGCAGATCCCTTCCGGCAAGCCGGTTATAATGCTGCTGCTCGGCGCTCTGGGAGGCAATAACACCTACGATTGGGCCAAGGCAATCTCAAAGTTAAACCGTCCCCTGCACTTAATTGTCTGCATCGGCTCGAACGAAACCTTGGGAAAAAAACTGCAATCCCTGAAAACCGGACACGGTTTTTCAATGACCGTCGTTAAATATACCCCTAAAATAGCAGATTTGATGAGCCTTTCCGATTTACTCATCATTAAACCCGGGACCAATAGCGTCCTTGAAGCTTTGGCCTGCCGCAAACCGATTCTGGTGGACCTGACCAACGGCGAACCTTTAAAGATCGAACAGTTCAACTGTCTTTTTTTAAAGCAGTACCAGCTGGGCTGTTTGGCCCGGAAAAAAGAAGATCTGGCAGCTCTTTTAAAAAAACCAAAACTGCCGGCCCCTCGCAACAATCCCCTCGAGATCTCAGACAGCTTTGCCGCCAATCTTTCCGATCTTGTCCGGTCGCTTTTGAAAAAGGCGGAAAAAACTGAAAACAGCCCGCCGTCCCAAGCATCCGGTTTAAAAAATTAAACTTTAACGCTCTTCTTGCTAATAGCGGCTATCAAGGCAAAACAGAACGCCACCCCGAGCTAAAAAAAAACCTTGCTGAATCTAATATGGACAACACCCGCAAGCCGATCCGAAGACCTCCATCAAGTTAACTCTAAGCTG
>JBAZHS010000160.1:0-2772 GCA_041652275.1 Parachlamydiales bacterium | reverse complement strand
GGCGATCTTACCGGAGCTGATTTCAAGGCTGCCGGAGATCAGCCCTTTTTCGCGGTTGCCTTTAATTTCCAGCGAGCCGAGGGCTTTAGCGTCTAAAAAGTCGCTTTTTAGAATTTGGGTGTTGTCGAAGGCGGCCAGGAGATTGTAGGGATAGTTTAAAAGCTGGTTGAAAGAAAGACTGCCGGAAAGGCTTAAGGGCTTTTGGCTGTTGTCATAGGCAAGCAGCTTTTCCAGGATGAGTTTGTTTTTAGCAAAGGTCAGATCGGCGCTGATATTATGGAAAAAAGAACCGGTGTAATAGTTTTCAAAAAGGCCGTTTTCCAGCTTGACAAAACCGGTGGCTTCCGGGTTGATCAGGTTTTTGCTTAAGTTGATCTGGCAGAAGAGATTGCCTTCCAGATGGTTGTGCCTGAGATCGAAAAAGTCTAAAAGATCCTCTACGCGGCCCTCGTAAGCGATTTTGGCCTGGAGGTTTTTTTGCTGTAAAAAATCGAGGTTGAAAAGGGTCCGGCCGAATTTTAGGGGCAGGGTCAGGTCCAGGGCTAAAAGGCCGTTTTGGGCGCTTTTTAAATTGCAAAGAGCTGTTAACAGGCTGTTTTCGATTTTGGCCTCGATCTCGCCTTTGATGCTCAGGGGCCGGGCGTCATTCAGGGCGGCCGAAGAGAGCTCTTCGAGATTTATTTTTAAATCGGAATTGATGTTGTAGGCGGTTTTGGCCAGATGGAAGGCGCCGGAAGCAAAACCGGCAATTTTAATTTCCAGGGGATTGAAAGAAAAGAAATCAAGGGGAAAATGGTGGAAAGTTAAGTCGATCTGGCTGTTTTCCTGGTTGATGCAGCAGCCGGCTTTCAGATCGCCGCTTGCCAGTTTTAAATTGAGATTTTTCAGCTCAAAGTTCTCCGGGCTTTGAAAAGTAAATTCCAACGGCTCTGTCAGGAAGAAATGCTGGCCGAGCATTTCGCCGGAAAAACGGGGCAGGCAAAGCCGGAAGCTTTCCGCGGTTTTGAAAGAACCGGCTATCTGGCATTTCAGCGGGCTTTTCCAGTGGCCCAAAGCTGCGAGGGCGAAGTCCCAGCCGGATGGATTGCTGTAGGAGCTGAGGTCCAGCTCTTTGATTTGAACTTCATGGAACTTGAGCTCTTTGGCGGAGATTTTATAAGAGCCTTCGGGCTTTGAAAAGGGGTCTTTGATCTCGGCTTTCAAGCTTAGGGCGGAGCCAAAAAGATCATTTAAATAATAGTCCTGGATGGTTCCTTCGGCTTTAAGCTGCTGGAGGTTTTGAACCGTTTGAAAATTAAACGCCAGTTTGCCCTTTCCGTTGAAAGCGGTCTGCGGGAAGAAGAAGGCCAGCGCTTTTAAGTTGGAAAAAGTTAAAGTTAGCGGTCCGTTTAAGAGGCGGTCTTTGATCTGGAACCGGGGCGTTTCCAAGGTAAAGGAAGCAGAGCTTAAATGGCTTTTTTCCAAAGTGAGCAGCCTCTGTTTTAAATCGAAGGCTATCTGGCTTGCGGCCTTGAGGTTTTCTTCGAGGGCCAAAAGTCTTAAAGACAGATTGCCGAAGAAAAGTCCGTTTTCCCATGCGCCGTCCAAACGGCCCGCGAAGTTTTTTACCGGATAGCCGTTGAGGACCAGGTCTTGGGCGTTTAAATTTAAAGAGCTTTTGGCTCCCTGGCTTTCGATCGAGGCTGAAAATAGCCCTTTGACTGGCAGGCCGTAGAGCCGGTTGAGCAAAGAAAGGTCCTGGCTGGAGAGTTTTAAGCGGGCTGAATCAAAATTAAAGGCCGCGGAGAGCTTGAGTTCGCCCTGGGCCGTAATCAGCTCGTTATGGCCGGAAAAGTTTTTTAGGCAGAAAGAAAAATCGGGGAAAACGGTGATCAGGCCCTTGATTGCGGAGGGCAGCTTTTCGATGGCCAGCTGGCCTTTTAAATTCCCGGTTAAGGGAGAGGTCAGCTTTTGTTGGGAAAAGAGCCCCAGAAGGTTTTCGTAGGAAGAGCCCAAAGAAAGCGCCAGGTAGGTTTTATCTCCTAGATAAGGCTGGAATTTGGTGGTGAAAAAAGCCATCCCGCCTTTTTTTAGAAAAAGCGCCAGACGGCCCCTTTGGCTTTTTTGGGAGCCGTAGCTTCTTAAGCTGAAAAGGTTTTCTTGAAAACCGGGAGTATATAAAGCGATTTGCAGGAACAGGGAGCGGGCCCCCCGGGCCAGAAAGGCGCTGCCTTTTAAGGAGAACTCCTGGTTGTTGAAATGGAGCTTTTCAATGCTCAGGTTCTTTAAACGGAAAGCTGTCAGCGGCACAGGACGGTTAGAGGCTGTCTGGGGGCTTGTTTTTAAAACCGGCGGTTTTTTTTCAATTACGAGGTTTTGGATTTGAAAAAAAGAAAAGCAGAGCTCTTTTTTTAAAAGCGCGGAAAAGGCCAGGCGGACCTTGATCTCGTCGATCTTGAATTTGGCCTCTTCCAAATCCATTTCAACGCCTCTCAGCTTCCACATCAAAGGGGGGAGGCCTTCGATTTTTTCGATTGTTACCGGCACTTGGTTGCGGGCCAGGTATTCGGCCAGGCGCCCTTGAATTTGGTTTTTGACAAAAGCGCTTTGGACGAAGGCCAGGGCCAGCATAAGGGGGATGCTGATCAAAAAACCAAGGCCGACCAGGGTTAAGTAGAGCTTATGTTTTAACGTTTTGTTTTTTTTCATATTAAAAGGTTTGTCCTAAGCTAAGGTAAAAACGGTAGCGCGGCTCTTCGTAAAACCGGTCCAGGGGAAAGCCGATGTCCAGAC
>JBAZHS010000159.1:0-2794 GCA_041652275.1 Parachlamydiales bacterium | reverse complement strand
AGGCGGCACTTTCAGTACGCCCGGGCCGTTTGGCGCCGGCAAGACTGTTTTGCAGCACCATCTGGCCAAATATTCCGATGCGGACATTGTCATTATCGCAGCCTGCGGGGAGCGGGCCGGCGAAGTGGTGGAAGTTTTAAAAGAGTTTCCCAAATTAATTGATGCCAAGACCAAGGAGCCGCTGATCCAAAGAACCGTGATTATCTGCAACACTTCTTCGATGCCGGTAGCTGCCCGCGAAGCTTCCGTTTACATGGCGGTGACTATCGGCGAATATTACCGCCAGATGGGGCTTAATGTCCTGGTTTTGGCCGATTCGACTTCCCGCTGGGCCCAGGCCATGCGGGAAATTTCCGGCCGCTTGGAAGAGATTCCCGGCGAAGAAGCTTTTCCGGCTTACCTCTCTTCCCGGATTTCCGCTTTCTACGAAAGAGCGGGGGTTTTAAGGCTGCCGGATGGTACAAAAGGTTCTTTAACCATCGGCGGCACCGTTTCTCCGGCCGGCGGCAATTTTGAAGAGCCTGTGACCCAGGCGACCCTGGCCGTGGTCGGCGCTTTTTTGGGCCTTTCCCGGGAAAGGGCGAATGCCCGCCGCTATCCCGCCATTGACCCGCTGATTTCCTGGTCGAAATACCTTTCCCGGGCCTCCGAGCTTTTTCAAGAGAAAAATCCCGAGCGCGCGAAAAATGTTGAGAAAGCTTTTTATTTTTTACGCAGGGGCGACGAGATTTCCCGGCGGATGGAAGTGGTTGGCCTGGAGGGAATTGCCCTTGATGAAATGCTGATCTATTTAAAAGCCGAGCTTTACGATCTTTGCTATCTCCAGCAAAATGCTTTTGATCAGGAAGACGCTTACTCGTCTTTGCCAAGGCAGCGCGAGCTTTTTGATCTGATGGGCGCGATTTTCAACGCCCGCTTTAATGTGGAAGGGCACGATGAGGCGCGGACCTTTTTTTTAACCCTGCAAAATGAAATTAAGAACTTAAACTTTCTGCCTTTTGAATCCGAGGCCTACCAAACAAAACTGGCCGAGATCAAAAAGCAGTTTGCCCTCAAAACGGAGGTAAAATGAAAAAAGTTTACGACCGGATTTTGGACATGCGGGGCAACCTGATTACCGTTGAGGCGGAAAATGTCGGGCTGGGAGAGCTGGCCAAGGTCTGTAAAAAAGACGGCTCTTTTTGCTATGCTTCCGTGTTAAGCTTTAAAAACCATAAAGCCACCCTTGAAGTTTTCGAATCTACCCGCGGCATTTCAACCGGCGACGAAGTGGTCTTTTTAAAACGCTCGATGCAGGTAGCCTATACTCCGAAGCTTTTGGGCCGCTGCTTTAACGGCATCGGCGAACCTTTGGACAACGGGCCTGAGGTAGTCGGCGAAATGGTTGACATTAATCTGCCCTCTTTTAATCCGGTCAAAAGAATTGTCCCCCGTCAGCAGGTGCGCACCAATATTCCCATGATCGACATGTTCAACTGCCTGGTCCGCTCACAGAAGATCCCGATCTTTTCCGTTGCCGGCGAGCCGTATAACCAGCTTTTGATGCGGATTGCCAACCAGACTGATGCCGATGCCGTGGTGATCGGCGGCATGGGCCTGCGCTTTGACGATTACCAGGCATTCGTAGAAAACGCGGAAAAAAGATCCTCTTTGGAAAAGACCATCATGTTCATCCACCAGGCGATCGATCCTCCGGTCGAGTGCCTTTTGACTCCGGACATGGCCCTGGCCGTGGCTACCAAACTGGCGACCGAAGGCAAGGACGTTTTGGTTTTGCTGACCGATATGAGCGCTTTTGCCGATGCCATCAAAGAGATTGCCATTACCATGGACCAGATCCCCTCGACCCGCGGCTATCCGGGCTCGCTTTATTCCGATCTGGCTTTCCGTTATGAAAAAGCCGTTGAGATTGAAGGCCAGGGCTCGATCACGATTTTAGCGGTCACGACCATGCCCGGCGGCGATATTACCCATCCGATCCCGGACAATACCGGCTATATTACGGAAGGCCAGTTTTATCTTTTCGGCGGCCGGATCGACCCGTTCGGCTCGCTTTCCCGTTTAAAGCAGCAGGTGATCGGCAAGGTTCGGGAAGACCATGGAGACCTCGCCAACACCATGATCCGGCTCTTTGCCGATTCCCAGAAAGCCAAAGAGCGCGGCAGCATGGGCTTCAAGCTTTCCAAGTGGGACGAAAAGCTGATCCGCTATGCGGGGCTTTTTGAAGAAAAAATGATGTCTTTGGAAGTGAACGTTCCTTTGGAAGAAGCGCTTGATCTGGGCTGGCAGATTCTGGCCGAATGTTTTAGTTTGGAAGAGGTTGGCATGAAAAAGCAGCTTTCCGAAAAATATTGGCCCAAGGAAACCCAAGTTTAAACAGTCTTTTTTATGAAACTGCAGTTTACCAAAAACGCTTTAAGGTCCGAAGAGGGCAAGCTTAAACAGCTGGAAAAATATTTGCCGACCTTAAAACTCAAGAAGCTGCTTTTGCAAGGAGAGGTCGACGGCTGCCAGCAGCAGCTGGAGCTTTTAAAGCAGGAATTTTCCAAGGCCCGCTTGGCTGCTGACGAGCAAAGCGCGCTTTTGAATGACAGGTATCAGGACAGCCCCCAGGTTTTTTTAGAGGTGCAGCAGATTAAAAAAACTTATGAGAATATTGCCGGGCTGGAGGCGCCGGTCTTTGAAGAAATCATCTTTAGACCCGCCGAATATCCGCTTTTTGATACGCCCGTCTGGTTTGACGGGCTTTTAAACTTGTTGAAAGCTCTGATCACCGTCCGCCAAAAGATCCTGG
>JBAZHS010000158.1:0-2959 GCA_041652275.1 Parachlamydiales bacterium | reverse complement strand
GCTTTGAAATTGTCGAAAACCTGGAAAACCTCAGCTGCATGACCCAGGAAAAACTAATTTTCAACCCTAAAACCCGGACCTGGGAGCAGAAACTGAAATATTTCACCGCCAAAAAAGGCGTCTGGTCCTTTCCTTCCCACCAATTTCTCTCCGATGCCATCAACCTTTATTTTTATGATCTGGAAGGAACCGAGCTGCCCCGTGACCTAACGGCTTTTTCCCCTTACCTGAAAGGCGTTGCCAGCCGGGTCTCTTTTTTGCTTTCCGATAAAAAAAGCCATTTTAAGGCCTATCATTTCAAGGCTTCGCTTGATGCTTCCCGGGAGTTTTAATGCGCCGGATTATCTTTTTCAGCCTGCTGCCTGCTCTTTTTTTTGCCGAAGCGCCCTTTCATTTTCAGCACCAGCTCGGAGAGCTTTTGGCCCAAAGGGCCAAAATCAGCGCTTACCCTTGCCAAAACCAGCTAACGGAAAAGCTGCTTTTAAAAGAACTGAGCCTGTCTTTGGAAAAAGGGCTGCTTTTAAAAAGCGATCTGGCCCTTTTGGACCTGGAAAGCAAAACGCTCTTTTTTTCTTCCCTCGCCAATGCGGTAACCCTGGAAAATACCCTTCGGCCCAAAACCCCTTTTTTGCTTTCCTCGCAAAAAGCCTCTTTTGTTCAGGAAACGGCGCCCACTTTAAAGGCGGCCCTGGAAAAGAAAATTGTTTTTCAAGACAATATCCGGCTCAGGATCGCTGAAAAATTCCTGATTGAAGCCGAAAGGGCTGAATACTTTCAGGACCAAATCACCCTTTTCGGACCCTTGCAGGGCTGCCGGCTAAAAAGCGGCGACAAGACCATCCTTTCGCAAAAAGTGGTTTTCGATCTGAACCAGGGCTCGCTTTTTTTAGAAGATGTGCATGGCGCTTTAAAAAGCCTGCCCATTAAAGCCGAGGAAGCGATCACTCTTGTCTCCGGCAAGCTCACCCTTTTAGACCATGGCCGCAGAATCCTTTTGCAAGAGGGCGTCAAAATCTCCCATTCAGGGGGTGCCGAGCTGATCTGCGATTTTCTGGAACTCAGCTACCTGAATAAAAAAATGTCCCGGATCGTTACTTCACCCAAGGCCAAAGTATATTTAAAAACCCCCTCTCCGGCCTCTTTTACTTCCTGCGGGCCGATTACCATCGACCTTTTGCAAAAAACCATTACCACAGCAGAAGAAGGCATTGTCTTTAAAGAAAAGGACAGCCTGGTTGCAGCCCAAAAAGCCTCTTTGAAATTCAAGGATTTAAAACACCTTTCCGACATTGAGTACATCACCTTGGAAAAAGAGGTCCATTTCTTTTCTTCCAAGATCAAACACACCAACAACCTGGGCCTGGCTGACAAACTGCACTTCGATGTAGCAAAAAGGACCATCACCCTGGAAAGCCTGCCGCCGAAAAAAGTGGTTTTCTGGGAAGAAGCCAGCTCTTTAACCCTTTCCGCCGATAAAATCCAGATCCAAAAAGGCGAAAAAGAAGCCATTAAGGGCTTTGG
The DNA here is from genome assembly GCA_041652275.1 of Parachlamydiales bacterium. Classification (GTDB taxonomy): domain Bacteria; phylum Chlamydiota; class Chlamydiia; order Chlamydiales; family SM23-39; genus JBAZHS01. The sequence continues at coordinate 1,438 of JBAZHS010000158.1, read as the reverse complement.
CAATGTCCGCTTTTCCCTAAAAAAAGAAGAAGAAAAAATCTTTGAGGCCGCCGTGCATAAATATCTTTTAGAAAAAACCAAAAAAGCCTAGGAGCCGCCGTTTTTTCGCGTTTATGCAAATCCGGAAATGCTCTAAACTAAAAACTAAAAAACTGTATGCCCCAGCTTTTAGAAGTTAAGGATTTTGTCAAAAAATACAACGACAAGCCGGTCGTCAACCAGCTTTCTTTTTCTCTGGCCAAGGGCGAAGTCGTCGGACTGCTCGGACCCAATGGAGCCGGCAAGACAACCGCTTTTTACATGACAATCGGCCTGATCAAGCCTGACAGCGGCGAGGTTTTTTTCAACGGCAGGAACATTTCCAACCTGCCCATCCACCGCCGGGCAAGGCTGGGCATGGGCTATCTGGCCCAGGACCCCTCGATCTTCCGGGCCCTGACAGTCGAAGAGAACATTCTTTGCATCCTGGAAAACCTGCCGCTTTCCGAAAAGCAGCGGTACGAGCGTTTAAAAGCGCTTTTGGACGAGCTGCATCTGGAACCGCTCAAAAAACAAAAAGCCGCTTCGCTCTCCGGCGGCGAAAGAAGAAGGCTGGAAATTACCCGGGCCCTGGCCTCGGCGCCGACCCTGCTTTTGCTCGACGAGCCCTTTGCCAATATCGACCCCCTGGCCGTTCAGGATGTCAAACTGTTAATCCACCACCTGAAAAAAAAGGGAATTACCGTTTTAATTACCGACCATAACGCCAGAGAAATTTTTTCGATCGTCGACCGCAGCTACCTGATGCAAGACGGCCGGGTCTTTCTTGCCGGAACAGTTGAAGAACTGGTGCAAAATCCGGAAGCCCGCAAATATTACCTAGGCGAAAACTTCCGTCTCTAAAAGCTTTTCAAGCGCTTCCAAAACCCTTTCTTCTTTAAGCTGGTAAAGACACTCGCAAAATCTCGAGCCGCCGCAGCCTTCCTGGCAGCAGGGCCGGCAGGAAAGGTTTTCAAAAAGCACTAAAGCTTTTTCATTTTGCCAGGGGCCCCAGAGCTTTTCTTGGGTCGGCCCGAAAAGGGCCACCGCTTTAACTTTTAGGGCTGAGGCCATATGCAGGGGCAAAGAATCCATGCAAAACAAAAGGCGGCTCAGTTTGATCAAAGCGCCAAGCTCGGGGAGGCTTAAAGAGCCGGAAAGGTCCAAATAATCTCCGGGCTTTAAAGTTTCGGTAATCTGTCGGATTAGTTTTTTTTCCGATGGATCTTTCGAAGCGCTGAAAACCAGCTTATGGCCTTTTTGGACCAGCTCTTGGGAAAGCCGGATAAAACGGAAAGCCGGCCAGAGCTTAAAATCCCACCTGGCTCCGGAATGAATTAAAAGAAATTCTTTTTCCCCCCAGCCTTTTAATTTTAGTTCCCGCCGTATTTTTTCTTCTGCCGCAAAAGGGACTGGCAAA
>JBAZHS010000157.1:0-2978 GCA_041652275.1 Parachlamydiales bacterium | reverse complement strand
AGAAATTATGCCAGCTGAAATTCAAAGCCGAGCCGATACGGAAAATATAGCGGTAGTGCTTTTTGACAAAGCGGTGGATGGACGGATCGAAATGGCCGTAAGGATAGACGAAGCTTTGGATCGGCGCCTGGAGCTTCTCTTCCAGAACCATTTTTGAAAAGAGCACTTCTTTTTTCAGGTCGGTTTCCGGGCGGGTCAGGCTGGCGTGGGAAAAGGAGTGGGAAGCGATTTGCACCAGGCCGCTTTGCAGCATTTCCTTAAGTTCGTCACAAGAGCAGAAGGCGTCGGCAGGAGGCAGGATATTTTTTTTTGCGGCTTTGCCTTTGGCCTTTAAAGCTTGACCGGCTAAAGCGGTGCTGTTAGGGCAAAAAGCTTTTTCCTTGATTTTGGGGCCCGGGAAAAAATGGCCGTTTTCCAAAAGCGCCAGGCGCTTTTCGGGGGCCAGCTGGCTTTTTTCCTGCAGGGTTCCGGCGCTGACTGCCAGCAGGGCTTTAAGCTTAAGTTTTTTTAAAAGGGGGAAAACATAATAATAGAAATCGAAATAGCCGTCGTCGAAGGTTAAACAAAGGCTGGTTTTGAAAGGCGGGATCTTTTCGCCCGGCAGGAGAATGGGATATTTGCGTTCCAGGTGTTGAAAGGTTTTTTCTAAAAGCGGCGAATAGGCCGGCTTGATCTTGTGAAAGAGCAGGTTGATCAGCATGTTTGGTTAAGCTCCTGAAGTTTAAGGTATTTATAAAAAGCACAGTTGCCGTTATAAGCGGAAATCACCAGTCCCTCTCTGCCATAGAAAAAACCTTTTTGCAGAAAATAGCTTTTGCAAAAAGCAAAAACGCCGTGCCCCAAAGCTTTGAGGGCCGAGCTTTTTTGTCCCCGGTTCTGTTCGGCCCAAAGGGTGGAATACCTTTGGATTTTTTTTAAAAAATCTTCGATGGCGAGCATTGGAGTGTGCCGGATGGGGCCGCAGAGGTTTTGGATTTTTAGATTGGATCTGAGCAATTCTTCGTGGACCAAAGCCGGTAAGAAAGCGGTTTTTTTGCGGTTGTAAAGGCGCAGATGGCTTTCCGGGTGCCAGCCGCAGCCCTTGATCAGCCGGCCGTTGTAGAAATTCAAAAAGGGGATGTTGTAAGCGGTCCCTTCGTCGAGCTTGATTTTTTTCAGCTCTAAAAGCAGCTCGTCGGAAAGGACCTCGTCGCTGTCGAGGGCCAGGATCCAGTCGTTTCTGGCTTTGGCGGCGGCCAGGTTGCGAAGGGGCCCGAAGCCCTGGAAAGGCAGGCGGTAAAATTTAACGTTGGCAAAAGTTGCGGCGATTTCAAAGGTGGCGTCTTCCGAGCCGGTATCGCAGATGATCACTTCGTCGAGATCTGCGGTGGAAATGAGTGTTTTTTTGAGGGTTCTGGCGCTGTTGAAAGTCAGGATGGCTACGCTAAGCATTTTTGGCCATTTTTAGTTTTAAAAAGCTGCTTAAAAGAATACTATAGCAAAGAGAAAAAAGCAGGGCTAACATTTTTTCTCAATCGCCAAATAAAGTTTTTTTGGTTTAAGATGAAATTTAGCCGCTCTAAAGCTGAAAAAGTTTTTGGATTTAAAAAAACCGATTTTGAGCTTGGGCCAAAACCCAAAGGTGGCCAGCCGCCAGCTTTTAGGGGATAGGCCGGCGTTGAGGCCTCTGGTCTGAAAAAAAAGCTGGGGCGGAAGTTTTAAAAAGGTCAAAAAGCAATCTTGAAAAAAATGGCTTTTCATTTACGGCCGGCTTTGGCGGGATTGCCATTAAAAGGAAAGAAATTATGGTTCAGGGAAGGAATTTTCACTCCAAAAAAATTTATGATGCCGTTCACGGGTTCATTCGCTTCGACGAAGAAGAAAGGGAGCTGATCAACACCTATGCCTTTCAAAGGCTGCGCTATATCCACCAGCTGGGCCTTTCTTATCTGATTTATCCCGGTGCTTCCCATACCCGCTTCGAGCATTCTTTAGGCGTGATGGAGCTAACGAGCCGGATCTTTGAGGCTTTAATGCAATCGGTCCGTCCCGATCTTTTTCATTTTATTCCCCGCAAGGGCTCGGCGGAATATTTCTATTGGCAGAAGGTGCTGCGGCTGGCGGCGCTTTGCCATGATCTGGGCCATCTGCCTTTTTCGCATGTGGCGGAAAGAGAGCTTCTGCCGGTTTTGGGCCATGAAGAGTGGACTTTGAAAATCATCCGCTCCGAAGCTTTGGAAGCGGTTTTTGAAAAGATCGCTAAAAAAGCCCTTTTCAGTGAAAATCTGTCCGGCCGCGATCTTGTCGAAGACATTATTAAATTGGCCCTCGGCGAAGAGAAGCTCTCCCGTCTGGAGCCGAAGAAAAAGCATCCTTTTACCAATTTGGAAAAGGTGCTTTCCCAAATTATTGTCGGCGATTTTTTCGGCGCTGACCGGATCGATTATCTGCTGCGCGATTCAATTTGCACCGGGATTTCGTACGGCCTGATGGATTACCAGCATTTGATCGAAATGCTTCGGATCCTGCCTAAAAGCACAGATGATCCCGAGCTGGTTTTGGGCATTGACGAGAACGGCCTGGAATCCTGCGAGGCCCTGGCTTTGGCCCGCCATTTCATGTACCGCAGGGTTTACCAGCACCCCTCGGTCAGGGCCTTTAATTTCCATTTAAAGCGTTTTATGCGCACATACTACCAGCAAAAAAATATTTTAACCGGTCTGGACTCCTATTTACTTGTCAATGACAGCGATCTGATCCATTTTTTAAAGCTGGCCTATCTGGACCGGAGCCTTCCCGGCCATTTGGATGCCAAAATTATTTTTGAGAGGAAAAACCATTTTAAAGCTATCCCCCTGTCTGATAAAATTGATGAGAAAATTTTATTAACCATAAAAGAAAAAAATAATTTACAGGAAGCGGACATGCAGTGGGAGATCAGCGAAGGAGTGCGGGAAGAGCATTTGTCTTTCCCCGTTTTAAGGAAACATCTGCCGCTT
>JBAZHS010000156.1:0-3113 GCA_041652275.1 Parachlamydiales bacterium | reverse complement strand
GCGGTTTTTAATAGTTATTCCGGATACAGTATTATTCAATGCGGAAAAATTAGCCGGGCATGGAAAAAAACCAAAAAAATTGCGAAGAAACACAAGAAGGCAATTATAATAGGAGCGGTTGTAATTGTTGCTGTCGCTGCCGTTACAGCAGCTGTTGCTGCCGCCTCTTCGGCCGGAGTAGCAGCGGCATCAAGTGCGGCGGGAGCGGCCAAGGCCGTTGCTCCCGGATCAAATAAATCAAAACCCAACGGCTGTTCTGCTTCTAACTCAAGCGGATCTCAGGATCAAAGACTTTCTAATCACGACCTTACTTTCCAATCAATGCTGTACGCGCAAATTGCCTCGTTTAAAGAAAATATTGCGAAAGATTTTTTTTTCAGACATCCATCGGGCAGGAGCTTTCTTTAAAAGAGACCGGAAGGACGGTAGGAGCTCTTTTTGCCCATGACAGCTTTAATCAATTCAACGACTGCCTTTCAAATTATCCCCAATTCGCTCGAGCTGTTCAAAATATAAGCTCCCAAGCAACCGCTTCATTGCCTCTTGAAGCTAGTAATTGTCCCATCGATTTTGGCCATAATGAAATTGATCACGGAATTTAAATATAAAAAAGTCCGCAATTAAGTTTTCGCATTAGAAGCTCTGAAAAGTGTAATGCCACTCATTCGAACAAACCTTTTTAATAAAACCGGATCGCCAGTGCGGTTTTGAAACCCGCGTTTAACCCAGCTTAACCGGTAAAATCCAGCCGCCGGCTTTAATCCAAGAAATAATTATGGCGCTGGAACCGCCTTCCTTAGGGCCGCGGATGAAACTGTTCAAAGGTCTTTTTTAAGTGGGAAAGCGAAATGTGGGTATAGCGGTCGGTCGTGGCAATATCCTCGTGGCCCAGCATCTCCTGAATCAGCCGGATATCAGCTCCTTTTTCCAAAAGGTGGGTGGCAAACGAATGCCTCAGGGTGTGGGGGGAAATCTTTTGATACCGGGCAATCCGGGCTTTTTTAGCGTAGAACTTAATCCTCTGCCAAACGGTGATCCGGTCGATCGGCCGGCCTTTTTTAGTCACAAAAAGCCATTCCTCCCGGCTCTCGAAAACCTTTAAGTAGCTGTCAATGGCCGCCAAAGCGGTTCTGCCGATCGGCACCAGCCGCTCTTTGTTGCCTTTGCCCCTCACCTTGACAAACTGGTCATCGACATCCAAAATCTTCAAAGAGCAAAGCTCGCTAACCCGAATGCCCGTCGCATATAAAAGCTCTAAAATGGCCTTGTCCCGAAGTCCGATAAAACCCGTTTTTTGCGGCTGCTCCAAAAGCCTTTCGACTTCTCCGTAGCTTAAAACTTCCGGAACCAGCTGCCAGATTTTAGGCATTTCCAGGCTCTGTTCCAAATCAGCCTTTTGAATCAGACCCTCTTTTTTCAAAAAACGCAAAAAAATACGCACGGAAACAAAAGCCCGGCAGATCGAGGCGGAAGCATAATTCTGCTCTTTTAAAAAAGCAAAATAATCCACCAGGTCCTTTTTTTCAAAAGCGCCTTTTTTGACAAAACTAAACAGGGCGGTTAAATCTCTTTGGTAAGCTTCCAAGGTGTTCTTGGAAAGCCCTTTTTCCGAAGAAAGATAAATCAAAAAGGCATTTAAATGGTCCTGCATACCCTGTATGTAGCCAAAAAAGCCTTTTTAAGACAAGCGTAAAGCTGATTTGAACCTCCCTCGCCGAAAGGCGAAGGATTCCCGGGTTCTTAGAGCAGCTTCCCATTAAGACCAAAAACCGGCCGTTTCCGCTTTCAGAAAGCCGTTTTTCCGGGAAGTTTGTTTCGGAAGCAGACATGCCGGCCCTTGCAAGAAAGTCTGTTTAAGCCAGAGGACAAAGCATCAATCTTAAGTTCCATCCAAAAGCAAAGCGCCGGCCGTTTCCGCTTCCAGAAAAGCGCTTTGGCCAAGCTCGGTTTCGGAAGCGGTTTTAAAATCTTTTATCTGTTCTAAAAAGGCCAGGGTTTCTTTTTTCCGGCCTAAGTTATAAAGTCCGCCCAAAAGCTTTTCTGAAACTGCCTGGCCGTCGAAAAGCAAAAACTCCAAATTCAGGGCCACCTTGGTCCAGCCAAACAGGCTTTTGAGAAGGGTGAGGGCCTCTTTTCCAAGATAAAAAAACGGCGAGAGCATCTGTAAAATATCCGTTAAAAGCTTAACTAAAAAAACCTGTATGTAAAGGGCCGCTCCGATTTTGCTGGCATAGTTAGCCCGGTCCATTTTTTGAAACAGCTCCAGAAGCTTGGCCTCGCCAAGCTCTCCCTGGCCCTTTTCAATTTCTTCGATCATTTCCAAAGCCACCGGCAAAGACGAGCAAAAAGCAAACCTATCCAGCTTGCAAACCAGCTTTTTTTTCCTTTTAGCAGCAACTTTGGCTTTGATCCCGGCTTCCGGCGCCTGCGGATTTTTTCTTTTGAGCTTGGCTTCGATCTCCCGATCTTCGACCCCATAGATTTTGCGTTTTAAGTAATTGGTCACAAGCCTTTGTTTTTGCCTGGGGCTCAAATCTGCCTCAAGAGCGGCCATCTGTAAAAACATCCGGTATTTTTGCCAAAATCTATGCGTCTGGTAAACCTGCAGGACATTATGGGCGATGCTCAAAAGACAGACCGAAAGATCAATGATCAGGCCGATCAAACCGAAAAGCCCCTTGAGAAAATCGGCTGCCGGCTTGGGCAAACGCTCTTTGAAAAAAGCCAGCAAAGAAACCGCCGAAAAATAAATGGCCGCCAGCAAAACAAAGCTGATCCGCTTGAACCTGGTCCATCTGATCCAGCCCTCGGCCGGCCGGACCCATTTTTCAATCAAGGCTCTCGGCCAGGCCGGCTTTTTATCTGCCTGCCCCTGCACCTGCTCCCGGATCACACGGATTAATTCGCCCTCTTCTTTTCTCCACAAATGAAAATAACCGGCCCAGCTGAAGCTGCCCAGGGTGTCAAGCCACCGGCCGGCCGTCTCAAAATGGCTGTCCAAAACCTCGAAAAGAGCCATCGTCAAAGCGCTCAGATCAGCCAGGTTGACAAACACATCCCCCCAGGAATAGGCGTTGTTTTTACTGACCGGGCGGTTTTTTAAACCGGCAGCC
>JBAZHS010000155.1:0-3142 GCA_041652275.1 Parachlamydiales bacterium | reverse complement strand
AAAACTTTTACCCAAAAATCTTTGCGCGAGCTGATTGCTTTTGTGCCCCAAAAGCCGTTTCTTTTTTATGATACGGTAGCGGAAAACATTGCTTTCGGCGTTGATTTTAAAAGAGAAGAGATCATTACGGCCGCTAAAAAAGCTTATGCTCATGAATTTATCGAAAAACTCCCTGAACAGTATGATACGGTTTTGGCAGAGACCGGCAAAACGCTCTCCGGCGGTCAGCAGCAGCGTTTGGCCATTGCCCGGGCTCTTGTCAAAAGAGCGCCCATTTTAGTGATGGACGAGGCAACCTCTTCCTTAGACGCGATTTCTGAAAATAAAATCAAGAATGTTTTAAAAAAGGCTTCTAAAGAGTGTACTCAGATCATTATTGCCCACCGTCTTTCCACCATCGAGCACGCCGACAAGATCATCTATCTGGAAGACGGCTCTAAGGTTGCCGAGGGTACTAAAGAAGAGCTGCTTGAAAAATGTTCGGAGTTTAAGCTTTTATGGGATGCTTACAATCATAAAATTAAAACCATGGTTTAAACATGGAAACGCTTTTCTTTCAAAAACTGGAATTTTTTCTGACTCTTTTGGAAGACCGTGTGGAAACCCGAAAAAATGCGGAGATCCTGCCGCTTTTAAAAGAGATGCAAAAACCGGCCGCAGCTATCGGCGGCAAACTTTTAGAGCATTTTTTGGAATTAGAAAGGGAAGCCAAACGTTACCTGAAAGATCACAAACATTTGCCAGCCCTGAAGCACAGGGCGCTGTCTTTAAGAAATGAATTTTTTGAGCTTTGAGCGAATTTTAGAGCTTCTTAAAGCAAAGCGTTTTTCTAAGGTAAAAAAAAGACTTAATCCAAGGATTTTTTTTCTTAAAGGCGTGGCCCCATGAGAAATTTAATTGATCAGCCGTTTTGGGTAAATAAACCGGTAGCCGGTGCTTTTGATTTTGTAATTGGATACCCGAAAGTTGCCCAGATAAGGCTTTTTGGTTGTGGCTTCCCATTTGGTTTTGCTCTGAATGCCCAGCTCTTTGTAGATCTGTTTTAGAAATTCTTTAAGGGTCGGATGCTCGTCATCGGCTAGATTATAGATGCCCTCGAGCTTGTGGTTTAAGGCATAATCAATGGCGCCGGTGACATCTTCCAAGTGGACCATATTGGTGTAGGTGTCTTGGTAGGTTTCCAAAATTTCCAGGGAGAGCTTTTTATTTTTTTGGGAAAGCTCGTGCCCCGGACCATAGATTTCGGCAAGCCGCAGGATGCAAACCTTCCAATTCAGCTCTTTCAGCTGAAGCAGCCGTTTTTCGGTTTTGCTTAAGATTCTGTCCGCTTCGGAAAGCGGCTTTAAAAGGGCATTTTCATCGGTCCAAAGGCCGTTTTGCTCTCCATAAAGAGAGGTTTTGGAGGTATAGATCAAATATTTGGGCGTTGTGGTTTTTTTGGCCAGCTTATAGATGGTCTCGGCGGTTTTGAAGAAAGTGGCTTCATATTCGTTGATCGAATCAGCTGAAAGCGTTAAAACCAAAACATCGTTTTGCTCAACAATGGGCCGGAGCTCTTCTTCGTCGAAACTTTTTAAAAGGTAGACTTTTTGGGCCAATGGCAACAGGGATTCATATTCTTTAGACTTTTGGATGGTCAAAGTCAGCAGATAGTTCTTTTTTTTCCATTTAACCGCCAATGAGCGGCCGATGTAGCCGCAGCCGATGATGGCAAGATGCATAAAAGCCTCCTTAATTTACCAGCCCCAGTTTGACAAGTTCTTCTTTCAGCCGGCTGTTTTCCGGTTTGGCCAAGACCCCGTTTTCAATCAGCCAGGTCAAATAGCCTTTGGGCACCTCTTTGAGGAGTTTGCCCTGGTGTTTGCCAAAAGGCATGCGGCACTCTTGCTTATCGTTTTTTAAAAGCTCAATTGCCTGTTCAATTGAAAGATCGTCAATCAGACGCAAAAAAACTTCTTTTAAAATTAAAACATCATTCAGGGCCCGGTGGGCCTGGTTTTCCGGGATTTGGTAGATCTCCCTGAGGTACTGCAGTGAGTGCCTGGGCAGATCCGGGCGGTATTTTCTGGCCCATTTTAAAGAGTCGAGCGTTGGCCATTTGGGCTCTACCAGGCCGGAGCGTTTGAACTCGGCTTTTAAAAAAGGCAGATCAAAAGCGTCGTTATTATGGGCGATCAGAACACAATCTTTTTGGCAAAACTCTAAAAACTCTTGGCCGACATCTGCAAAAACCGGCGCATTTTTGACCATCTCGTCGGTAATATGGTGGATTGAGCTGGCCTCTTGTGGAATCGGCCTTTCGGGATTGATCAGCTTTTCAAAGCTGCGGTTGTTATAAAGATCTAAAGCGGCAATTTCAATGATCCGGTCGTTTTCAGAAAAAAGACCGGTAGTTTCAGTGTCATAAAAGATGGGACGAAGGGCCATAAGCGTTCTTTGGTTTAGAGTTTTATAACCGGTTTTTTTTTGCTCCAAGCCGGCTGCAAACCTGGTTGTTTAAAATCATTTTGCTAACCAATAAACCTTAAAATCAATTTTTTAGCAATCTTCTCTTTTGCAAATTGCTTTTTAAATTCCTATAATGGTGGCCAAAAGGAGTTTCCTATGCTGAAGTTCTTGTTGGGGGCCGTCTTTTTCGGTCTGTTTTTGCTTTTTTCCGGCTGCAGCCAAACTAGTTGCAGTGAAGAAGAAGAGCTGATCACCCAGCCGGTGACCAATAATCCGCTGATTGTGCCCAACTACGGTTCGGGGATTCCCGGCCTTCCGAGTGGAAACGACGGACGGCATTTTTAGTTTTTCCAGCTTGGCTTTTTCATTTGATGCTTGCTTTCGCTCTTTGCGGTCTTGGTTTGGTTTTTTTATCCAAGACGGGTGTTTTTTCTGGCATCTTTAAAGCTGCTTTTGATCTAAACCTGTTTTTTGCCTGTTAAAAATAGAGTTTTTTATTTTGGCAACAGAAATTTCAAAAATCGAAATTTTCCCATAAAAATATTAGTAAAAGCTTGAATCTCGCCCGGTATAAATATATTTATTTTTTAAATTATTTTAATTAAGAGGTGTATTTGTAGTTTGAAGTGAAGTGATTTAAAAAATCTTTTTTTAAAAAAGGCAAACTGCTATTTGAAAATTAGATTAAAGAGGT
>JBAZHS010000154.1:422-3163 GCA_041652275.1 Parachlamydiales bacterium | reverse complement strand
TTCATCGGCCAAATCAACGGAAGCTTGGGCTTCAATCAGTAATTTGACGATGGGCAGATGACCCTTTGCCGCCGCCCAAAAAAGCGCCGACCGGCCTTTTTCGTCTACCGCATTAACTTTGGCCCCAAAACGAACTAAAATTTCTGCTGACTGCAAATGGTTGTTGAGGGCTGCGGCATGCAAGGGCGTATAAAGCCGCTTGCTTCTAGCGTTAGCATCAGCTCCTTTTTGGCAAAGCTCTTCAAGCATTTCCGGAAGGTCTTGGTAAAAAACCGCTTTATGCAGGGGCGTATAGCCGTCGCGGTTGGCTGTTTTGACATTGGCACCTTTTTCAATGAGCTTCCGGGCAATCTCGAAAAAGCCTTTTGCCACCGCATTTTGCAAGGGGGTGTCTTCATCTTTATCCAAAACTTCCAGTAAAGCGCCTTTTTCCAGAAGAAAGTTTACGATCGGCAGCAAACCTTTTTTAGCGGCCACATGCAGAAGGGTTTCCCCATCGAGTGTATCGTTGATGTTCTCGGAAGTAATTAAATGTTCCAGCTGGCCTGGATCGGGATTTTCTTTTTGCAGTTCGGCGAAAAGCGGATAAGTCTGGATAAAAGCGGTTTCTTCACTCAGCTTCCGGCCTACTTCATAAATTTTGGCGATTGAGCACATGGGATGAATTGCCATAAAGAGCTCCTTGGTTTTATTTGATGGCCAAAATTTTTACTGTTTTTAATTGAATGTTGTAAACAGAAATTTTCAAAGTGTTTTTGTAAAGCCGTTGTTTTTTACCATTTGCAGACTGTGTTTTTTTAGCGGTTAGATAAGGGTAAAATAAAGGCCTTTTCCGGTTTACCGGATAATGGATAAATCCAAAAGAGTATTATGGCAGCTAGGGGAAGTAAAAAGGCTGGAAATTGTTTTCAGAAATTAAAAGACCGCTTTTATCCGCGGTCTCTTTTTTTGTTGTTTTTCAATCAAGTTTTAAAGAAGCAAAAAGCATTTTACCTTGTGAAGGCGTGATTTTAAAGCCTGTTTTCGTACAAAGTTTTTGCATCGGCAGGTTTTCTGAGAAAATCCAGGCGGAAAGGGCCTTGAGCTTTTCTGCCCTGGCAATTTCGACCAGCTGTTTTAAAAGTGCGGATCCCAGCCCCCTGTTTTGCCATTCGTCTTTGACCACGAGGGCAAAAAAGCCCTCTTTGGTTTCCGGTTTTTTAATCAGCCGGGCCACGCCCAGGAATTCCCTTTTCTGCTCTTTTTTAATTTCCGCAGCAAGCAAAAGCCGGCGGTCATAGTCGCAAAAACAGCTTTGGATTAGCTGGTCGTGGCGGGTCAGTTCATCGGAAGACAGATCTTTTAAAAACCGTTCGTAAATGGCCTTTTTGGAAAGCTTTTGCAAAAAAGCGATAAAAAGCGGCTCATCTTCCGGAGTAATCGGCCTTAAAGTCAGTCCGGGCAGTCCTTTCAAGTCAAGAAAACGAATGTATTGGGTCGGATAAGCGGGAATCGCCAGCTCCGGTCTTGTTTCGTTTTGGGCGTGGAGGGTAATTCTGGCATCCAGGGCATAGATTTTTTCGGCCGAGACCCAAAGCGGATTGATGTCAAACTCCTTGATCTGCGGAAACTCCGCAATCAGCCGGCTGAAGCGGATTAAAAGCGTTGTTAAATAATCCAGATCGGCGCTTTGGCGTCCCCTGACGCCTTTCAAGGCTTTGTAGATCTTGGTTTTTTTCATCACCCTTTGGGCGAGGTTGGCGTTCAAAGGCGGCAGGGCCAGGGCCGAGTCTTCAAAGACCTCCACCAGCTGGCCGCCGGTGCCAAAAAGGATGACCGGACCGAACTGTGGGTCGATCGACGAGCCTAAAATCAGCTCGTAGCCGGAACTAAGGTTGATCATCGGCTGCACTGTTACGCCCTGGAAATGGCCTTCCCCCACTTTTTTTAAAACGCTGGCCAAAATCTGCGAAAAAGCTTCTTTGACGGCTTCGGGGGTAATCAGGTTTAATTTAACGCCACCGACATCAGTTTTATGGGTAATGGTCTGTGAATAGAGCTTGACGACAACAGGAAAACCGATTTTCTGGGCCAGCTCCATGGCTTCCTGGGGCGTTTTGGCAACCAGGGTTGGTACGGTTGGAATTTCAAAGGCCTCCAGGACCTTTTTGGACTCGTATTCGTCTAAAAGCAAACGCTTTTCCTGAACAGCCCGGTCAAAAAGCGCCGTGATTGTTTTTTGCTTTTCCAGCTCGGCAGCGCTGTCGGAAAGCTCATCGCGTAAAAAAGGCACTTCGTAAAGGGCCTTTAAATTGTCGGCGTAAGACCACATATAGCCAAAGGTGCGGCAGGCGATATCGGGAAATTCAAAGTTGGGAATATGGGCTTCTTTTAAAACTTCGATGCCCTCAAAAACCCGGCTCGCCCCCATCCAGCTGGCCAAAATGGGTTTTTGCGGATTCTGGCCATGTTTTTTTATTTTTAGGGCCACGGCTTTTGGATCCGTCATATGCTGGGGCGTTAAAATCACTAAAACCCCGTGGCTGTTCGGGTCTTTGGCTAGTTCATCCAGGCTTTTTTCAAATAGTTCGGCTGAAGCATCCCCTAAAATATCCACCGGGTTGCTATGGCTCCAGGCTTCCGGCAAAAACCGGTTTAAATTTTCTTTGGTCTTTTCGGAAAGTTCGCTGAGCTTGCCGCCGCTTTGGATCAGAGCATCGGTGGCAATAACGCCGGGGCCTCCGGCATTGGTCAGGATCGAT
>JBAZHS010000154.1:0-412 GCA_041652275.1 Parachlamydiales bacterium | reverse complement strand
TAGCCGCGGGCCCTGGGGGCAAGGCTGCTTGGCTAAAATTTCCGCCATGGAAAAAAGCTCAAAAATGCTCTCGACCCTCAGAACGCCGACCCGGTTCAGGGCGGCATTGAGGACCGCATCGGACCCGACCAGCGCTCCGGTATGGGACTGGGCGGCTTTGGCCGATTCGGCGCTTTTGCCGGCTTTAATTAAAATAATCGGCTTACTTAAGGCCACTTCCCTGGCAGCCGATAAAAAAGCCCGGGGGTGGGGCAGGCTTTCCATGTAAATCAAAATGCTTTGCGTATTCTTGTCCTCGCCGAAATAGTTGATCAGATCCCCCCAGCCGACATCAATCATCGAGCCGACTGAAACAAAAGCGGAAAAACCCACTTTTTCTTTTAGGCTCCAGTCCAAAACTGCTGTGCAAAGC
>JBAZHS010000153.1:0-3169 GCA_041652275.1 Parachlamydiales bacterium | reverse complement strand
ACCTTTAAGGCGCGGGGCGAGCTCAAGTTCATCGAGCCGCTTTTCAATACCCATGTGCACGGCCTGCCTCTTTCTGAAAAATTCTTTTTAGGCGGTGAAACGACAGTCCGCGGCTATAAGCCCTATATCCTCGGACCAAAAATGCAAAACCGTAAAAGCGACCCTCTCGGCGGCATTTCCTACATGCTTTTTTCCATCGAGTACCTCTACCAGATCTTTGCTCCGGCCGGCATCTTTTTCTTCTTTGATTCAGGCTGCATCTCCGATCAGCATTTCAGCCTGCCGAAAATCAACACCAGCTGCGGCGGCGGACTGCGTTTGGAGCTGATGAACCGCACCCCCATTGTGGTAGGCTACGGAGTACCAATCAATCCCGACCAGAAAAGCGATGTGCGCCATTTCTTCTTTTCCATGGGCGGACAATTTTAAAAAAAACCAAAAGGAGCAATCATGCTTAAAATAAAAACGCTAATTTCAGCCGTTCTGTTAATGGTCGTTTGCGGCTTTGCCTCGGAAGTCGGAGTCGTTAATTTTACTTCTTGCATTATGGAGTCCAAATACGGCAAAAACGAGCAGGGCCAGCTGGAAAGCGTCAAACAGCAGTGGTCCTCGGTTCTGGAACAGACTGAAAAAGAACTTAAAGAAGTTGCTGGAAAACTGGAAGACCAAACTTATCTGGAAGGGCTCTCCCCCGATGCCGAGTCCCAGTTGAAAACCAAATACAAGACCTTGAGCGAAGACATGTCCAAATACCAAAACCAGCTTTACCAGGTCTTAAACCAGGCCAACTATATTTTTATCCAAAAAATGGTCAACTACATTACCAAGGCGGCTGAAGAAATCGCCAGCTCCAAAAAACTGACCATGGTGGTGAACAAAGAAATGTGCTTTTACAACAAAAGCGATCTGGATGTCACCAAACAGGTAATCGGCGTAATGGATAAAAACTTTGAAAAAGACAAAAAGTTATCCGAAGCCAAACCGGAAGATAAAAAAGTGGCCAATAAAACCGCTCCGGCAAAAGAAACCGTCAAGGCGGCTCCTAAACCCGCCTCTAACACCGCCAGCTCCAAAGTCGCTGAAAATAAAGCGCCGGTTCCCGCTAAAACCGTTCCAAGTGCAAAAAAATAATGGCCCAAAGCTATTCTTTAGAAGAGCTGAGCCTTTTAACCGGGGCCCAGCTCTTTGGCGATAAAGCCAAACGAATCGAAGGCGTAGCTACTCTGGAAAAAGCCCAAACAAACGAGCTTTCTTTCCTGGCCAATGCCCGTTACTTGGAAGAACTTAAAACAACCCGGGCCGGAGCTGTTTGCCTGGATGTTAAAACAGCCGTTCAAAAAGATCAGAATTATCTGGTTTCCGAAAACCCTTCAGCCACCTTTCAAAAGGTCTGCGAGCTTTTTTTAAAAGAAGAAAAAAAACTCTCTTTTCAGGGGCTTTATCCCTCCGGCATCCATCCGTCCGCGTCGATCCACCCATCGGCCAAAATCGACCCCTCCGCCTCAATCGGAGCCTTTGTTTTTATCGACGCCGAAGCCCAAATCGGCCAGGGCACTGTCCTTTACCCCTTTTGCTTTATCGGCCGGGGGGTAACCATCGGAAAAAACACCCTGCTTTATCCTTTTGTCACCATCAGGGAAGGCGCTGAGATCGGATCTTTTGTGATCATTCAGCCAGGCGCTGTGATCGGCTCTTGCGGCTTTGGCTATCTGCCCCAAACCGACGGCAGCTGGAAAAAGCTCAAACAGCTGGGCGGAGTTAAGATCGAAGATAGGGTGGAAATCGGCGCCAATACCACGATTGACAGGGCCCGTTTTGCCAAAACCACCGTTAAAAGAGGCGCCAAGATCGACAACCTGGTCCAGATCGCCCACAACGTCGAAATCGGCGAAAACAGCGCCATTGCCGCCCAAACCGGCATTTCCGGCTCGTCCAAACTAAAGAACAATGTTATCCTGGCCGGACAGGTCGGCGTCGCCGGCCATTTGGAAATCGGCGCTTATTCGCAGATTGCCGCCAAAGCCGGCGTTTCCAAGGACCTGAAAACCGGCAAATACCGCGGGGCTCCGGCCATCCCCGTTGATGAATATAACCGGCAGATGGTGCACTTGCGCAAACTAGAAAAATACCTCAAACGCATTGAAGAGCTGGAAAAAAAAGTTCGGCAGCTGGAAGAAAAAGCTTAAAAAAAACCTGCTGCAAGGTCAAAAAAAACTCTCTCGCGCCATTTTCTAGTGTTGGCTGGAGAAAGAAACTTTCTCTCGTTGAGCTTTATGTTAGTTGAGCTTTATATATATTTGTGAATTTGGGTAAAGGCTCGATGCGGCCTGAGCCGCAATAAATACAAAGCCGCCGGGATGTTGGTCTAAAGCCGTGGCAAAGCTGCCGGAAATACCGGGAGCTTAGAAACAGAAAACTTTCAACAGCATCTGCCCGCCTTCGAGCAAGAAAGGTTCAAAGTGCCAAAGTTTGTTTTATCATTTCCAGGTACTTTTGAGAAAATTCAACAGCTGTCGCTTTGCTAAAAGAATAACCTGAAGACATCAGCACTTTTATAAAACCCTCTTCTGTCAAAGCGCTTTTCAAACCATCGGCCGTAATAGGCTTTCCCATCATTACCTGTCTTTGCACATAATTCCTTAAAACCAAAGGCAGGATTTCTTTGATTAACGCTAATATCCTGGGGGTTTGCAAAGGGGCGTCCCGTGTTGAAGCCGCCAGCGCTTCTTTTAATTTAGCCCCAAAAACCTGGTCAGTAACTTCCTTGATTGTAGAGATAATTTGCTCTTTTGTAGCCGTTCTTTTCAAACGTCCAAGGCCATCCTGCAAAGCGGTAATTGGATTAGGCAAAGCTCGTGGCAGATCCAAAGAAGGCGCTTTTTCGGTGCTTTCCGAATCAACCGACAAAACGGAACTTGACCTACCCCGGATCGTATCGAGAGCTTTGGCCCTATCTTTGACCGATCCCGCTTGCTTTTCCTGCAATTGCCTGATTTCGTTTAATCGTTCTTCTGCCAATCTGGCAATCACACTGTCAGCCGGCGTTCGCGAGGCTTTAAGTTCTTTAATTTTTTGCTGGATTCTACTCATGTCTTCCGGCCCGCCGATTCCATGCGTCATAAAAACCTCTTTAATCTAATTTTCAAATAGCAGTTTGCCTTTTTTAAAA
>JBAZHS010000152.1:0-3170 GCA_041652275.1 Parachlamydiales bacterium | reverse complement strand
GAATTGCCAACAGCCGTTGTTCCCTCGTGAAGAGGGAAAATAAAATTAGAGGCAAACAAGTTTAGCCTAAAAAGTTGTCCAGTCCAGTGGGTCCACCTTAATGAATATGGGCACCAAGCCGGTGGTTACCGGCAAGCCGCCGCGTTTTTTAATTGAAAACAATCTTTTGCCAGAGTTGGAGATCCAATCCACCGATACATTGCCAAAGACGGAACAAACTAAACTGCCTGCCGAAAAATCTTTGCCAGATTTAAAAGAGCTGCTCAAAGAAGCTCCGCCTTCTATTCCTTCCGTCCCTCTTCCCAAAAACTAGCTCGTTTTTTTAAATTACCTCTCTTCCAACGCCAAGTTGCAGCAGGTCCACCCACCGGTGTTGACAATCAAATTGAAAAAAACAGGGTTTTTTATTTAAGTCTCTTTAATGCATATTGTCTGCTCATTCCGAGAGGAGCAACTAATTCATATTCTCCTCGATGTTCTTTAAGAAAATTATCTACTGCTTGAATAACTTCAGGCCAATCCCCGGCATAATCGTCTCCAATTAATACTCCGCCGATTTTAATTTTATAAAAATAATTGTTTAAATCGAGCATGACTGCAGCATATGTATGCGCTCCATCAACATAGACATAATCAAAATAATTATCTTCAAACATGTGTACAGCATCTTCCGACTTAAGTCTAATAATTTCAACATTTTTATAAGGCTCAAAAAGTTTACAAACCTTTTCGTAATCTTCATCCCTTATTTTTTGTCTAGCAGGAGTTTTTGGATCTGTTTCGACATTGGTTCTCAATCCATATTCCCAAGGATCTATTAAATACAATTTTAATGGCTGGACTGGAAGAAGGGCCCCGTATGAAAATTTGCCATAACATACGCCAATTTCAGCACCAATATCTCCCGGTTTAATTAAGGATCTAACAAATTCGTATCTTGTAAGTTTTTTACCTTGTTCAAAAAAGGTAAATAAATCACTTTGACCAATACTAAAACTACATGTTGCTAGAAAAACAAAAACATTACATATAAAAAATTTCATCCATGCCTCCAAAATAAATTGGAAAAAAATATATATGTTTTCATAAAGTAAATCAACTTGATTAAGCTTATTTTTTCGACACCAGTCATCTAAAACTACACAGGACATGTCAATACTTTGCCCTCTAACAATTGGTTTGCGATTTTTAAGCTCTTCTAATAAAGAACTTAATTTTTTCTATTTCTTCTTTTGTTAAATTGCTTACCAATCGAGCAGTGGTAGGATGGGAAGAATCTATTCTTTAAAAAACACTGTAGATTAAACCCTTAAAAACCGGTCTTAAATTTCCGGCTCTTTTTTGGAAACTAAAGCCTTTCTTCTTTGATTTCCCGGGTAAAAAGCGCTTTTACCGCCGCTTCAGGCGAAAGCCCTTCGTAAAGAATCCGGTAGGTTGCTTCCGTAATCGGCAGAGGAATATCCCAGCGTTTTCCCAGCTCATAGGCGGAAACGCAGCTGTAGGCCCCTTCAACAGCCATGCCGATCTCGGCTTTGGCCTTTTCCAAACTGTAGCCCCGGGCGATCAAACGGCCGAAGCGGTAGTTGCGGCTCAGGGTCGAAGAGCAGGTAACAAACAGATCGCCCAAACCGGACAGGCCGAAAAGGGTCTCATTCCTGCAGCCGATGGCCAAAGCCAGTTTTCGCATCTCGTGCAGGCCGCGGGTCATCAGAGCCGCCCGGGTATTGTCGCCGAAGCCAAAGCCGTCGGAAATGGCACAGGCAATGGCAATCACATTTTTCATCGAGCCGCCGAACAAAATGCCTTTCAGGTCGCTGTTGGGATAAACTCTGACATGGGGGGAATTAAAAGCCGTCTGGATCAGCTTGATTAATTCCGGATCATAAGCCGAGCAGACCACCGAGGTCGGTAAATTTTTAATCACTTCTTCCGCATGGGAAGGTCCGGAAAGACAGCCAATGCTGTTTTTCTTTTCCTCACCCAAAATCTCCAGAAGCACATCATAAAACAAAAGGCCCGTGCCCTGCTCAATGCCCTTTGAGGTAATCACGATCGGCGGCAAAGCTGGGCCGAACAGCCGCTTGATCTCTTCAAAAACCGGCCGGATGCCGCTTGATGTTACGCTCTCGACAATCAAATCCGCCCCCCGGATCGCCTCTTCCAGGGTTTCGACATAATGAATCTGGGGGTGCAGCTCAAAATTAAGCTTGGGATGCTTTCTGGTCCGGTTTAAAAGCCTGACCATTTGCTGGTTGCGGTCCCAGGCTTTGACCGTATGGCCGTTTGAGGCTAGAAGATTGGCCAGGGCCGTGCCCCAGGTTCCCGCCCCCAAATAAGCAATCTGCATAAAAAAATACCTTGTCAACAAACTTTTTTAAGTAAATCTATTTTAACATAAAAAAACGACATTTAAAACTCTTTTTATTCAAAAAATTTTTTAGCTAAAAAAAAATTTTAAACCGGCTGAATTGCTTTTTTACTCTCTGCCGCGATGCCGGTAAAAAAGCCGGAAACCAGAATAATTCCTCTTAAAGCGCCTTTCCTCCTAGCGCATCTTTTTTGACAATGTCTTTGATTCTTAGCGCCAGCGTATCCTGCCCTTAAAAGAACAGGTTTTGCTGACATCTTTATAGATAAATCGAATCGCAGCTTTGTAAAAAAAACCGCCGGATCGCTTTAAGGCTGCTTCGGTCTTTTAAGGGGGCAAAGCACTGGCCCTGCGGACAGGCCAGCGCCGAGGCCTTCCGGGCATATTCCAGGGCGTCAAAAATAAACTGCTCGCTTTTATAAACCTTCCGTTTGCGGCCTTGAAACACCGTTTCTTTCAAGATCCGGTAGACCGGAAGATCAAAAGTGTGGTTTTCTAAAAAAGCCAAACTGAAAATCAAAAGGCCAGTATTAAAATATGAGCACTTCAGCGCTCCTGGCAAATGAAGGTACTCCACAACTCTTAAACGATTTTTTTCCAAGACCAGACCTCCCAGCTTGTCCAAACCGGCCGTCTTTTTTAAGGCAAGCAGCGAAACTTCGTTTTGCTCTTTAAGGTGAAAGCCCAAAAAAACCGGGTCGAAAGGCTCGGCCAGAGGATTATCGATCGGAATAATCTGCAGATGCCGGGCCCCTCTTTTTTTAAGCCATTCAAGGGTCTTCGAAGTTTTAACCGCTTCGAA
>JBAZHS010000151.1:0-3234 GCA_041652275.1 Parachlamydiales bacterium | reverse complement strand
CTTGATCCCCAAAAGTTTTTTTTCATTTGGCATTAACTACCTCGGCCGCTTCCAAAAGCTCTTTTAATTTATCCGAAAGACTGGCTTTTTTCTCTTCGTTCCGGCTCAAAAAACCAATAAAGTAAGCAAGCTTCTTTTTTAAATCACTTCTTTTCACAATAGCATCAAGCATGCCCTTTTCCAATAAAAATTCCGCCTTCTGCGCCCCTTCCGGAAGTTTTTCTCCGATCGTCTGCTCGACGACCCTGGGTCCGGCAAAAGCAATCAGGGCCCCGGGCTCGGCCAGAATAATGTCGCCCAAAGAAGCAAACGAAGCCGTCACCCCGCCGGTTGTGGGGTGGGTTAAAACCGCAATATAAGGTAAGCGGGCCTCGGAGAGCCTGGTCAGGGCCGCCGCCGTTTTGGCCATCTGCATTAAAGAAAGGATCGATTCCTGCATTCTGGCACCGCCCGAAGCGGTGACAAGAACCAGCGGCAGTTTTTTTTCCAAAGCCTCTTCGATCAGAAGCACAATCTTTTCCCCCACCACCGAGCCCATGGAACCGCCCATAAAGCTAAAATCCATTACGCCCAAAGCTGTTTTTTGACCGTCGATCAGGGCCTCTCCAACCACGATTGCCTCGGAGCTTTGACTTTTCGCCAAAGCTTTTTGCACTCTTTTCGGATAGGTCTCGCTATCGACAAAATTAAGCGGATCAGCCGGTTTTAAATGGCTGAATTTTTCTTCAAAAGTATTCGGATCGCAGATCAGATCCAAGCGCGCCTGCAAGGTCATCTGATAATGGTAGTTGCATTTTGGACAGCAGTTCAAATTTTCCTGCAGTTCTTTGGCGTGGATCATTTCCGAACAGCCCGAACATTTGATCCAGCCGCTGAAACCATCTTTTTTAATGGTCTCAACTTTGATTTTCGGCTTGCTGCGCGAAGAAAAAAGGCCCATATTTAAATTAACTTTTAATTAGCATCTATTTTAGCTAAAAAGAACGATTAAAACAACTCTTCCGACACAAACGCTTAAGTATAAAAGAGTACAATTAAAAAATTAACTTTAAACCACTTGTCCGTAACGCTTAAAGGCAGCCGTCCAGTCCAGAATTTCAAAAACAGCCTTTAAATAACGGGCTCTTTCATTTTTATACTGCAGATAGTAAGCGTGCTCCCAAACATCCACAATCAAAAGCGGCGCCAAACCCAAAGCGCTCACAGTTCCGTGGTTGGAAGTCGCGGCAAGGCGCAAATCCTGGTTCGTTTTGTCATAGCCAAGAAAGGCCCAGCCCGAGCCTTGAATCGCCAAGGCCAAAGCCTGAAAGCTTTCCTGAAACTGCTCAAAAGAGCCAAATGCCTGGTTTAAAGCTTCTCCAAGAGCGCCCTCCGGCCGGTTACGGCCCAGAGGAGATAAATTTTCCCAAAACAGGCTGTGGTTAACATGCCCGCCGCCGTTAAATTCAATCAAGCCCTGCAGGCGGACCATGGACGGAAGGTCATTTTTAATCTCAGCTTCGTGGTATTTGTCCAAAGCCGCATTTAAATTGTCAACATAGGCTTTATGGTGCTTGGCATAGTGGAGCTCCAGCGCCTGGGCCGAAAGCACCGGCTCCAGGGCATCGAAAGTATAATTAAGTTTGGGTAAAACATAAGAAGTTTCTTGGGTCATCTTCGCTCCTTGGGACAATTTTTCTCATTTTACGGCAAAAAAACCCTGCCTCCCGGCAAAGGACGCCTTGCCATCCGTTATTTTTACGTTTTCAAACTTTTAAAGCAATTTTTTAACCCCCAAAAACGCCGCATCCATCTCCGGCCCTAAGCTGAAAAAGAAACCCCCTTTAGGTTTTGGCCCGGCCAAAAACACTGCTGATTAACTTCCAGGATCAAAGCAGCTCCCCAATTGCCTCTTCAACGCTCTCAACCCCTTTCAGCTCCAACTTGGAAAAGTAGGAAGAAGACAGGTCCTTTAAATTTTTTTTCGGCACCAGCGCTTTGGAAAAGCCCAGGTTCAGAGCTTCGTTTAAACGGCTCTCCAAACGGTACACCGAGCGCACCTCGCCGCCAAGGCCGACCTCGCCTAAAACAATGCTTTCCTGCTTTAGGGGCCGAGCGACAAACGAAGAAGCAATCGCGATTAGAACTGCCAGATCCAGGCCCGGCTCCAAAATTTTCAGCCCTCCGGCCAAAGAAACAAAAACATCCATGTTGTACAGGTGGTAGCCCAATTTCTTTTCCAAAACCGCCAAAAGCAGAGCCAGGCGGTTTTGGTCCAAACCGGCCGAACGGCGATAAGGGCTGGGAAAAGGCGATTTGGTCACCAGCGCCTGCACTTCAATCAGCATCGCCCTGATCCCTTCGATCGTTGCGGCAATCACCGAACCGGACATCTTTTTTTTTCTTTCTTTTAAAAACGCCTCAGACAGGTTGGCAATCTGCATCAACCCGGCTTCTTTCATTTGAAAAAGAGCAATGTCATCCGTTGAGCCAAAGCGGTTTTTAACTGAACGCAAAAGCCGAAAGCCGCTTTGGCGGTCGCCTTCAAACTCAAGCACGGTATCCACGATGTGCTCAAGCACCCGAGGGCCGGCCAGATCGCCGGTTTTGGTGACATGGCCAATTAAAAAAGTGGTAATTCCCTGGCCCTTGGCAAGCAGCATAAATTCCGTTGCCAGCTCCCGCACCTGCACCACCGAGCCCGGCGCCGAGGGCAAGGCAGCTTTGTAGAGGATCTGAATCGAATCGATGATCAAAATTTCCGGCTTGAGCTGGTCGATTTCGTTTTTAACCGCCTCGAAAAGGGTTTCGTTTAACAAATAAAGGCTGGGAGCCTGCGCCTGCAGCCTTTGCGCTCTTAAAGCCGTCTGATCGGCCGATTCTTCCCCGCAGACATAAAGCACCCGTTTGTTTTGTACGGCCAAAGCATTGGCTAGCTGTAAAAGAAAGGTTGATTTACCGATACCCGGCTCGCCGCCAATCAAATTCAAAGAGCCAACAACCAGGCCGCCGCCGAGCAAGCGGTCCACTTCGGAAAAATTGGTTTTTAGCCGATTGAAGCCGGCGGTTGAAATCTCGGTAATCGGAATGGGGCGGACAGCTTGGTTTTGGCTTTGGAAACGTCCCAAGCTCGGGGTAAAACTTCTTTGTTCGACAAAGGAGTTCCAGGAGCTGCAAGCCGAACAGGCACCGGTCCATTTCGGCTGGGTATGGCCGCATTCCAGACACTCCCAAAGGGCTTTGGTCTTCTCTTTC
>JBAZHS010000150.1:0-3328 GCA_041652275.1 Parachlamydiales bacterium | reverse complement strand
AGAACTTGGCGGTATGCTCATATTTTTCCTTAATTTTTTTTTGACCCGGCAGTTTAAAATAAACGCACCTAAAAAACCACCAAAAACCGACGCTGTACAAGATCAAAGAACTAAGCAATGCTTTTTTAAAATTTAAAACCTTAGCTTACAATAACTTAGATTAATATAGCGGTTAAACCTGCAGCGATTTTCCAATCTCTCCCCGCCCGGTTCCTAAATCAGGCCTGGGACAAACTTTTTAATCCGTTGACAAGCTGCGTAAAAGGCTGCTTTTTTAACCTGAAGAGTAAAAGTGCTGTATATCAATCAGTTGCATTGTTTATATGTTTTTTTTGCCGTATACCAAGCAATCGTCTTATTTTACACTAAGATGCTTATTTTAAAACCATTAAGCAATAAAAGCAACTTTAATAATATAAATATAGTTTAATAATAAATATTTTTATACTATTTATTTGTATTTAATAAAAACATTGTTTATAATTATTACTATACTAACAAAAAAAACGGTAGTTATTATGTATAATGTTGAACAAAAACAATTATTGACCCGTGTTCACCCCCGCCTACAAGACTATTTTTTAGAAGAAGATAAGCCTTCCAATAATTTTGGAAAAATCACGCTCATTTTAAAGGCAATTTTTAGTTTTGGTACTTATTTTATCTATTTAGCCGTTAAAAAAGCCTATCATAACCTGCAAACACGCAAGATAAGAGACTTGTTAGATAAACCTCAAAGCAACGCTGACATCTTGAGCTCCAGCCTTTAACGCCGCCGATTAAAACAAGTTTTTTTTAATCAGACTGAATTAGCTATTTTTACACCAGTTTCTAAAACCTCTTCAGGTTTTTTGTTTTAAGGGGGCCGTTACGCTGTTCGGATTTGAATTCAAAATAAACATTGCAACAAACTCTTCGTTAGCCAACTAGCCCAAGCTTAATTGGAGATCTCTTTTTTCAAACAAAGACAGATGTCATTGTACATCAACCAGTTGCTTTAATTAAATTTTCCACCGAGCGCCGGGCGTTTTATACCACAGTCCGTTATAAGAGATTACTAATTAAATGTTTAATATTTAGTAATTAAATACTTTCTTTGACTTTAATTAGTAATAAATATTATAATAATTAGTAATTAAACCTTCAAAGGTGGTTTGCATTATGAATATTAATTTCAGCCGGCTCTTTGGCTTTCTTCATGAAACCAAAGAAATTATTACTATTAGTGATTATTCTAAACAAGCCTTTGAAGAGTTAGACTTATCAAACCTTTTAACTTTTAAAGATAAATCAGTCAATTTAGTTATAACCTTAGTTAAAGATAAAATGATCTTTTTACAGGGACTGTTAAAGCTCAAGCAGACCGATACGATTAGGCAAATCAATCTTGAATTGGGGCATATAAACTGTCAAAAGATCCTGGCTTTTGAAGAAGAAAATTTCTTGTTTAAAGCTCTTTTAGGGCTGCGCATCAAAATGGTTTTTTGGAAAATTTTTTCCAAAAGCAAATACGCCGAAATATCGAAAACAGAGAAAGAAATTCAAAACGCTTTAAACATTATATCATTACATAAAAACAAGTATATTGTACAGCCAAACTGTTCATTGGTTTTAAAAATTAATGATCGCCCAAAAGGTAAACTATTACTTAGCACATTCCTTCAGGTGAATCCCATTGACACAACCAACTTACAACAAAGAGACAAAGGCAACCAACCAAAAGACATAACAGATTCCGTTGCTGAAGAAAAAGGTATAACCAGAGAAAAAGCCGAAGAATGGATTTAACGGATCTTCCCTCTTCTTAATCCAGGCCATATTTCTTAACGAAATGCCCCTGCTCCAGACCAAAATCAAAATTCTGACATAAAAAACTTTTTAATCCGTTAAAATTATTCTGCGGCCGGGACCATTTTTTCGTAGTATTTAAACATATAAATAATGGTCAAAATCCAAAAAAAAGCCAAGAACAGGGAAAGCAAAGAAATTATTTGGTAAAAAGCATAGCCCCGGAAAAAAAATTCAAAAGCCAGAAGCAGAAGCGGAGCAAAGGCCTTGGAAGTCCGATAGACAAAAACATCAATTACCGCCTTGGCCCGAAATTTCTCGTCGACCTTTAGAGGAATATAAAGCATTTCGCGCACAACGCCGAAAAGCGAAAAGTCGATCGTCTTAATCGAAGCAAAAAGATAAGCCGCCATGGCAAAAGAAGGCAGGGCCAAAAAAACCAGGCTGTTCAAAGCCAAAAGCAACGGCACCAGCAGATGGGACTTTTTCAAGTCTAAAAAACGCATGGCCAGATAGGCTCCGAAAAACTGAAAAAAAGTCGCGGCCATCTGGCTGACGGTCATAAAATAGCCCGAAAACCGGGTCCGGTAATCTAAAAGCGGATATTTTTCAGCTAAAAAAAAGTTAAACTGCAGCTCTAAAAGTGCGGTGGAAATCTGCATAAAAAACACTAAAAATAAAATAAACCAGACAAACTTCGAAGAGCGGAAATCAAAAAAACTGCCCTTGGCGTTCAGATCGGTGGTGAAAGCTTCCCGGCTGCCGTCAAAACGGCTGTTTTGATAAGCCTGGTAATACAAAAAAACGATCAAAACATAAATGGGCAAAGAGAAAAACAAAAGCCTTTGAGTGCCGAGGGGAACCGCTAAAAAAAGCGGCACCAGGCCGCCGAGAACCGAGCCGAAACCGCCCATGCCGGCAATTATCCCGTAAAGATATTTGGCCTTGGCCGTTGCAATTGTTGAGTGAATCAGGGACCAAAGCTGCTTGAACATCAGGAGAATGTAAATGTCTTTCCAGATAAACTGCAAAAAAGAGGCCGCTCCGAAAAAAGCCGCCAGGCTATTCATTAAAACAGCGGAAGAAGCAATCACCAGAAACAGCTTAAAACAACCCCATTTAGGCAGAAAGCGATTGTAAAAATAGACCACCGTCAGGTTGATCGGCACCGTTACATACCAGGCCGAAGCAATCGCTTTGGCTCCATAAAAACCGACAAAAAGCGAAGTGCAGACCGGGCGGGTAATACCATATTCGAAAGAAACCAAAAAAATCGATAGACCAACGCTGAAAATAAAACGCCGTTCCTGTAAAGAAAAAGCCGAAAACCGGCTTTGAAAAAAAACCTTGAACCTGGAAAACATTTTTTCTTCTTTATTGAGCCTGCAGGGCCTGAACTAAAATAATTTCATATTCCGGGGCCACATAAACCCAGTTGCTCTTGGCCGGCGGAACCTCCGACAAAAGGCGGGAAAGCTTCGAAGCGCTTTCAAGCGGCAGATGTTTCCTTAAAACGGGGAAAGATAAATGCTCTTCCCGC
>JBAZHS010000149.1:0-3339 GCA_041652275.1 Parachlamydiales bacterium | reverse complement strand
TGAGAGTTAAGGAGATTTTTCAAGAAGCTCAAGCAAAGTTAGACACAATTAAAATAAAGATTGCAGAGTTGTAAGTGCTGATCAACCAGTTAAATTAATTTAAAAAGGTAAAAAAAATGACAATACCGGACCAGCAATTTCCGGTTAGTTTGGAAGGCCCCGGCCCCTCTGCTTCCCGCAAGGTTGTGGCCGGAAGTTTGGTGGCTTTTGGGGCTTTGGCCGCCATTGGCGGCGTGGCAGTTTTTTTTACTTTGGTGAATTCTGTTGCGGTTTTAGGAGCTCTTGGCGGCGTAGGCCTGCTTTCGATAGTTTCGGGCGGCGCGATCAGCCTAAACGGAGGCCCGGCCGGGCCAATCCCACAGCCAACGCATCAAAACGGATTCGAGGAAGTGCCGGCAAAAGAAAGTTTTGCTATAAAAGATGCAGCTACAGACGAAGACAGAGCTTTGGTGACGGAACAAGGCACCCGCGCTTTTGTGCGGAGAGTAGCAAGACGGAAGAGTTTTTCAGAAAGCTCCGGCTTTCCTCCAAGAATATTGAAGAGACGGAAGAGTTTTTCGGGAAGTCCGTTTTCTTTTGGGCCGGCAAACCCGGAACGAGGGAGGGAGGGGCTGGAATTGCCTTTTCAAGTACGGCAGGCTGTTGAAGCATTACAGAGGCAGGCCGAAGCTAAAGAGCAGAGCCTGCGAGAAGAACAGACCCGGAATGCATTACAAGAACGACAAACGCAACTTGACAGGCAAAGCGAAAATTTACAGGCTTCTTTAGCCAAGCTAACCGATGAGATCGCTGAAATTGAAAGCGGGGTTTTAGCAGCTGATTCGAGGTTAAGCGGGTTAAATCTGCAATTACAAGCAAAAAGGGTCGAGCAGAAAACTAAAAAAGCGGCCTTAATAAACGGGCTGCAGCAGCAAGCCAGGATGATTTTGAACTTGGCCGAAGGTTTTTTCGGGCAGTTGCCGGAGGCTTTTTTTACGGATTCAAAAAGAAAAATCCAAGACCAGATCTCAAAAATTAACCAACGGCAAAAGATTTTAGGTGCAGTTGATGAAGCCGCGATCAAGGAAGGCCTTTTAGCCGCGTTAAATGAGCTGGAAGAGTGTCTTTTAACTCTGGAAGATCTGATAGAGAAATACCCCCTTGCTTTTGTTTTCAAAAAAAAATCAGTTCAAGCCGTTCGAAAACAGCGGGAAAAGTTTAATGAATTTAAGCTGGAGGACCCGGCAAGCAGACCTGAGTTTCAAAGGCTTGCCGAAGAAGTTGCTTCGCTCGGTTTGCAAAAACAAGAAACTGAAAGACAAAAAGCCTCTTTGAGAGCTGCTTTAGAAAAGAAAAAGGCTGAAAAAGCATTGCAAGAAGCCGGCTTAAAAAAAATAGGACTTGAAAAAGCCGAGCTTCAAAGAACCATCGCGCAAAAAAGCCAGGAGCAGCAAAGGCAGTTCCTGGACTTACAGGAGCAGCAAAGAGCCCGGCAAGAACAAGAAATACAGCGGGAAAAAGAGTTGGCCGTCAGAAAAGCAGCTCAACAAAAACAGGCCGAATTATTAGGGATACAAAGACTGCAGGAAGCGAAAACAGCGCTAATGGGTAAGCTTGAGACTAAAAAAAGAATCGAGCAAGAGGCCAAACGCAAGAGTCGGGATGCTTTGAGCGAACTTTTTCTGATCCTGGAAACAATTGAAAAAATAGCCCTAAAGATTCCGTCGCCGCCAATAAAAGAGGCGGTATTGAAAGCGGTCCGTTGGTTAAAACAGCCGATGGGACAAATCAAAGATGGAGAAAAAGTTGAGGCTCAAACAGCTTATGATCTATCCGGCTGGCTTTGGTACTATTTGATCATTATGAGAAAGGCAAAAGGCACATTCTCAGTTCCGCTTCGTTGGGCTGTTGATTCACTGATAGGAGCATATGAACCGAAAGTAAAAAAGGCCGCTTCCCAAAGCCGGCAATATGCCATTGCCGCCGATACCCTTGACAGGATCGACGATCTGGAAAAGAAAATACTGTCAGCCGGAACAATAGAAGAAATTGAGGCGATTGATCTTAAAACGGTTTTCTCTGAGGTTGAAACGAAGGCAACAGAGGAAATACAGCTTAACCTGATCCGAGGGCTGATTGCGCTGAAAATAAACGAAAAGATCGAACAGACTAAACATAAAAACCCCCTTGCGGAGGCTGAAAAAAGTTTTTATTGCGATGGCAACCGGTGTGATTTGGTAACTCTGCGGCTGTGCGCTTTGGGCAGCCGGCAAGAAGAATATCCCCAGTTGACACACAGTATCTTGGAAGCGGAGTTTCAAGCCATTTGCCGGGAAAAGCCCTGGGAAGAGCCGGCTTTTTGATTCCTTAAAAGCCTTAAGGGATGCGCGGACAAACGGCGTGCAGTTTTCATCGACAGCGTGGAAACCAGCTCGGGGGCGGGAGGAAAGGCCGCTTTTTTTAACCCCCGTTGTAATCCTAGATTAAATCTCGTTCTTTATGTGCGATTCACAAATGGCGGGGTCCGGTCATTTTTTGGCAGGATCATTTTTTGGCTTTTAATAGTTGTGGTTCCATTTCAGGGTAAAGCGGTTTTGCTGCTCCTGGGTCATAGTTTCAAAGCGGAACATAAAGCCTTTGATCAGGTCCACGTCGATAACAATGTTGGAAGTTCCGGGCTCTAGGCCGCGGGAAAAAGAAAAGAGCACATTTTTCATAATGTATTTGCCGATCTGCAGGGCGACCTGGTCGGGGTCTTCCGTTTCTTCCGAAGAGGTCGAAATGACCGTCAAACGGTCGATGCCCAGATTTTTTTTGGCCGCTTCGATCAGGTTGTTGCCTTCGGAAAGGGCGGAAATGGCGTTGGCTACCTGCAGGGCCTGGAGAGCGGAAATGCCGGAAATTTCCTGGCCGAAGAGCAAAAGGGAAAGGATCGAGCCCAAAGGCAGGGAGGGAGAGGAAGTGAAAAAAAGCCGGGGGGCGTTGAGCGGGCCCTGCAGGTTGGCCTTGATCAGGATGCCCTTTTGGTTGGTCTGGCCGATGATGGCCAGCTCGGGAAAAGCGCCGTGGATGCCGGGGAAAATAATGCTGGAATGAATCAGTTCGAAAGTTTGTCCGGAGAAAGTATAGGAGCCTTTCACTACCTGCAGCTTGCCGAATGAGGTAATGTCGTCCAGGGGGCCCTTTAAAAAAACGGAGCCCTTGAGCTCGGCCTCGACCCCGCGGCCCTTGATAAAGATGTTCTTAGGGGCTTTGAGCTCCAGCTCTAAAAAGAGGGGGTAGTCGGTTTTAGCCGGAAGGGGCTTTTGGTTTTTCGGTTCGTTGATGTAGGTCAGGGGGATTTCCGGGATGACGGTCGGC
>JBAZHS010000148.1:0-3344 GCA_041652275.1 Parachlamydiales bacterium | reverse complement strand
GGTCAAACGGCTGGCCGAAGAAAACGGAATTTCTCCGGCTGAGCTGGAAAGCATGCAAGCTTCCAAATCCGGACGCCTGAGCCGGTCCGATATTGAAGAATACTTAAAAAAACGCCAACATCCGGAACTGCCTGCAGCGGAGAAAAAAACGGAAGCGGATTTAGCCGTTTTTTCCCCGATCAGGAAAAAAATTATCGAGAATCTGAAAAAAGCCGCCTCCGTTCCTACCGCTTCGCTTTTTGATGAGGCGGACATTACCAAGCTCTTGCTTTGGATGAAAAATACCCAGGCCGACTCTTCCGGTCTCAAGGACAAACTGACCATTACCAGTTTTGTGGTTTGGGCGCTTTCCCGGGCCGCCGCCGCTTTTCCTTTGCTCAACGGCGTTTATCAAGAAGAGGGCGTCAGGCTTAACGCTGCTGTGAATGTGGGCCTGGCCATCGACCGCAAAGAGGGTCTGGTGGTGCCGGTGATCCGTGAAGCGCAGGCCAAATCCCTTTTCGAGATCGCCCATGAAATTGCGCTTTTAAAACAGCGGGTGCAGGAAAATAAATTGACCTTAGAAGATTTAAGGGGGGGTACAATTACCCTTACCAATTTTGGCATGGGCGGCGCCAGGTTCGGCCTGCCGCTTTTAAATTATCCGGAAATTGCCATTGTCGGCCTGGGCAAGATTCAAAAAAAAGCCGCGGTGTTCGGCGGGGAAATTAAGGTTCGGGACTTTTTACCCCTTTCTCTGACTTTCGACCATCGTCCGGTCGACGGGATGTATGCGTCTTATTTTTTAAAAGAACTAAAAACCATTTTGGAAGAAAAAGCATGGCCGTAGAAGAGCTTTTTCAAAAACAGCGGGGTCTGCTGGATTATTTTTTTAAGCATCTGGACTTAAAAAAGGCTGAGCTTGTTTTCGAGCACTTTTTTAAATGCCGGGGCAGCCTGATTTTTACCGGCGTCGGCAAAAGCGGCATTATCGCTAACAAACTGGCCATGACCATGCTTTCTACCGGCACCAAGGCCCTCTATCTTTCTTCCGCCGATGCTTTGCATGGCGATCTGGGGCTGGTTGGCCGGGAAGATATTTTTATCTGTCTTTCCAAAAGCGGCGAGACCAAGGAGCTTTTGGATTTAGTGCCCAGTGTGCGCCAAAAAGGCGCCTTTTTGCTTTCCATTGTTTCTAATCCGCTTTCCAGTTTAGCGAAAGTTTCCGATCTGTTTATCGATCTGCCTTTGCAGCGGGAGCTTTGTCCGTTTAATTTGGCCCCCACCACTTCGACAGCCCTGCAGCTGATTTTCGGCGATGTTTTAGCGGTTGCCCTGATGCAGAAAAAAGCTTTTAGCCTGGACGAATATGCGCTCAACCACCCTTCGGGCTCGATCGGCAAAAAGCTGACTTTAAAAGTTTCTGACCTGATGCTTAAAGAAAACGATTTACCGCTGGTTTCTTTGGATTTATCGGTTGCCGACGCCCTGCCGATTTTATCGGCGAAGCGCTGCGGAGCGCTTTTGGTCGTAGATGAAAAACGCAGGCTGAAGGGTATTTTTACCGACGGCGACCTCAGGCGCGCCCTGGAACAGGGCCGCCAGGGCTTTTTGGAAAAAAGGCTCTCTGATCTGATGACCAGGAATTTTAAATCTATTTTAGCCGATGTTCTGGCGGTAAAGGCTTTGGAAAAAATGGAAGAAGATCCCCAAAAGCCGATCAGTGTTCTTCCCGTGGTCGATCAGGAGCAAAAAGTTTTAGGACTAGTCCGCCTGCATGATGTCTTGCAAGCGGGGCTGGGCGCTTAAATTGGCAAACTATTTCCGTTCCCGATTAATAGCTTGAACACCTTGCTCAATAGCGCATAAAAGTTGTGCTCCCACATAAAGAGTATAAATTCCACTGGCAATTGAAATTCCTAAACAAAGGCCACCGATAAGTGAAACGGCTTGGGGAACTGCTAAAATTAATCCTGCCAATTGCATAATTTTTAAGGTAGCATGGGTTGCTAAGCCATAGGAAATGCCTTTGCAAATTCCCTGGACAACTTTTGGATTACGAATTTTTAACATCACAAAAAACATAGTCTGAACGATATTTTTAGTGAAAAAACTGGTGACTTTTTCTAAAGAGGCGATGCCAGCCAGGCAAAGCGCCCCGTTAAGAGGGTGCACTATTGTTGCTTTCTGAAAGTGGTTGATTAAATAAGCTCCGCTTCCGCCCAATAAAGCGCCGGCCCCTGTTAGGATAAATTTTTGTGCCATATTTTTTTTTCTCCTGTAAGAAAACTAAAACAGTATAACACAATGAAAAGATAAAAGTTTATCAATTTAGGTGAGATTAAAAAATCTTTAAAGATTGGTTTTTTAATGGTAAGCTGGCCTCTGCCTGTTTTTACCGGATCTCTGCCACCGGGTTCTTTGTTTTTGGCCGTGGATTAACTTAGGCTAGCAGCAAATCAAAAAAACAATCCCAATTTTTCTTTTCGACCAGTTCCTTGAGACGCGGTAAAAAAGCTTCTCGGCCAACGGCTTGGGCAAAATCAGGCAGGTGGCTCTGGGTTTCCAAAGGGTGTTCTTCCAAATACCGGCCCAAACCTTCGAAAAGCTGGTTTTTAACGGCAGCCAGTAAAAAAGAAGTCGGCAGCCAGGCTTTTTCGTATTGGGAGTAGTTAAAGATTATTTGCATCTGGGCTTTTCTTTCGGGATGCAAAAGAGCCTCTTCGAGAATTTTTAATACTGGAAGGCCCCAGAGGGCTTTGCCGGCCAGCTCAATCTCCAGGCGGTCCATAGCAATGAAAAAGATATTGTTTTGAGAAAGGCCTTTAAGCAGGCGGCTTAAGTTTTTTTTATCTTCTTGGCTGAGGGTGATTTGTTGATAGGGAACCGGGGCGTTTTGGGAAGAAGCGGCGCCTTTTTCTTGAAAAATCTCGTCAACATAATTATGGTTGAAAAGGCGTTTGATTTCTTCCAAAGAGGGCAGAAGCCGCCACATTGAGAAACTCCCTTTTTCTGAAACTGTTTTGATTTCTCCGGCCATAAAAAACCTGTTTTTTATTTTTTTTAAAAAAAGTCAATTACTATAAAAAAAACTTCTTTTAAAAGATATTTTTTTAAGCCGGCTTGTTTTGTTTTTTTTGCGCAGGTTTTCAAGAAGCGCTTTGTTTTAGAAACGGGGGGAAGTATAGGGAGCTGCAGAAAGAGAGCAAGAAAAGAATGTCCGTCAATTTTAAAAAAAAGGGCTTCTTTGAAGCGAAGCCCTGAAGTTTTTCTTTAGCTTTAAGTTTGGCTTAGAAATCAAACTGCAAAGCAAAAGAGAGGCCTTGATAAGTCAGATCGCCCATCATATCCCGCTGGAAAGCCGG
>JBAZHS010000147.1:0-3346 GCA_041652275.1 Parachlamydiales bacterium | reverse complement strand
CAGCCGTTGCAGCCGCCAGCGCTAACCTGGCGAAGCCGAAGGGACCTGCCGAAAAGCTTTCTCAGATCAGAAGCGAGGCTGGAAGCTAATTCCAGCTCAGCCTGCGATCCCGTCCAAAGCAGGTTTTTTTTATCGCTGACCGCCAAACGGTAGTCCCGGGAAAAAACCAGCGCCTGCTTTGGACAGACCAAAGCGCACTTGCCGCAAAAAAGGCATTTTCCCAAATCAATTTGCATTTTTTGCACGCCGTCTTCCTGTTTTTGCAGGCTAAGCGCCCCGGTCGGGCAAACAGCCAGGCAGGGCTTACTTTGGCAAAGATCGCACTGGGACTGGTCGATTTTAGGAAGGCCGCGAAACCTGGATGGCAAAAGGGGCTCTTCTTTAGGAAAGGCCACCGTCCGAAATTTTTGTTTGAAACGGGTCAGAAGAATTTTTAACATAAAGCTGTTTTCCAAAAACTTTTTTTTTAAAAAGGGTTTAAATTCCCGGTTTTTTCCGGGCTTTCTTTAGCCTGGTTTTTTTTCTTCGGAACACTTTGTAAAACTGCTTTACAAAATCTAATAAAATCTGTCTTTCCGGGATCATAGGTCAAAACCTGCGTAAGAAAGATTAAAGCTCTTGTTGCAAAGCGGAAAATTATAAATTTCTTCGTCCCGCATGGAAACCGCCAGGCCCGGCCAGTTATGAAAAGAAGGGTCGACGATCTTATAGCGGGATAGTTTTCCTTCAGGGCCGGTTATGGCCACATGACAGATCTCGCCCCGGAAACCCTCGGTCAAAGAAAGGCTTAAGGCATTCGGCCTTAAAACCAGGGCCTGCTCAAACGGACGGCTTAAAACCGGTCCTTCCGGCAGGTTTTCCAACAGGAACTCCAGATATTTGGAAGAATTCCGGATTTCCAAAAAGCGCAAATGGGCCCGGGCAAAAACATCGCCGGAAAGCTCAATTGCAGAAGCTATCGGCCTTGCCTGATAAAAGCCGAAGGGGAAATCGGTTCGAACATCCCGTTTTAAGCCGGAGCTGCGCGCAGCCGGACCAACCAGGCCCAGCTCTTGGGCGGATTCCAAACTCAGAGGGCCGGTCTTTTCAAACCGGTTCAAAACCAAAGCGCTCCCCCATAAAAGGGAAACGGCATCAAGGGTTCCCCGGTTATCGTTTTCAGTCTTGTCAGAAGATCTTTCCGTAAAGCTTCGTCAAGGTCAAAAAAAACACCGCCGGGAAAAAGCATCTCGCGGCCGAACCTGGAACCGCAAACCTCCGCGGAAAGATTTAAAAAATCACCCCTTAGCCGGCCGCAAAAAGAAGCGGTCGGCAAAAAGCCAATATCTCCGGCCAGGGCACCTAAATCACCCGTGTGGTTAGCCAGCCTTTCCAGCTCCAGCATCAAAATTCGCAGGGCCAGGGCGCGGAAAGGCACTTCCAAACCGCCGAGGGCTTCCAGGGCCTGGCAGTAAGCCAGGGTATGGCCGATGGTTGTGTCGCCGGCCGCCGTTTGCAAATAGGCCAGGCTCCGGGCCTTGGGCCCGCCGATCAGGGCCTTTTCCACTCCACGGTGCTGAAAGCCGAGAGCAATCTCCAGGTTCAGCACTTTTTCACCAAAGCACTGAAAACGGAAATGGCCGGGCTCGATGATCCCGGCATGGACAGGGCCGACGGCCACTTCATGCGCTTCATTGCTCTCAAGTTGAAAAAAACGGAAAGAGGCCGGCTCCGTGATTCTGTTTAAACGAAGGCTAGGGCCAGTAGAAACTTGGGGAGAAAAATAAAAGGAAGCCTCTTCGCGAAGCGGTTTCAGCCAGGGGTGGTTTTCCGGAAAAATGTCCAGCTGCTCTTTGATCTCCCTTTCAAACAGGGCCGCTGCCGGACAGTCGCAGGACAGGGCCGGATAGCTTTTTTCAACCACCGTGGAAAAAACCAGGATTTTTTGGTCTTCTTCGCCGGCCAGACATAAAAAAAGCCGGGCTTTCTTTTCCCGTTTTTTCTCTTTGGCTAAAAAAGCAGCAGCCTCCGTCCGGCTTTCGGAAGAGCCCTTTTCATCGAAAAGTGGCAGGCCGAAAAAAGCGGCAATATGCCGGCCCTTGCCGATCTCTTCCAATCCCGCAGAACGAAACGCCTGAACTGGCAAAACGGGAATTTCTTCCAGCTGTAGAAAACCGCCGTTTTTCAAAAAGACCGAACCTTCTGTCATAAAAAAACCTCCAAAAGAGTGGCTGTCTTTTTTAAAAAATGCTCCAAAAAAGAAAAGGGGCAGAAACCTAAAAGAAGAACCAGTACAGCCAAAATAATCGGGGATAAAACCGCCAAAAGCGGCTCTTTGGCTGGCTCAATTTCCACCGCATCTTTTTTTTGGAACATACCCAGGAAGATTTTAGCCATGGCAATGAAAATCGCCGCCAAAAAGACCAGAACAATGGCCGCGATGATGCCGTAGCCCTGGCTGACAGCCGCTTTCAAAATGATGAACTTGCTTAAAAAAGTAGCAAAAGGCGGGGTGCCGGTAATGGCTAAAAAGCCGATCATCCATAACGCTCCGGAAATCGGCAGCTTCCGGCTTAAAGCGCTGACCTTAAAGACCTGCTTGGTCTGGTACTCGTGGACAATATTGCCGGCGACCAAAAACAGCAGGGCTTTCGTAAGCGAGTGGTTTAAAACGTGGAAAAGACCGCCCCAAATAGCCCCGCCGCCAAAGCCGATCGCAAGGGACAGGATTCCCATGTTCTCAATGCTCGAATAGGCCAGCATCCGTTTAAAGTCCATCTGCCGGATAATAAAAAAAAGCGGTAGAAAAACGGAGATCAAACCAAAGATCAGAAATATTTCCCGAGCAAACTTCTCCAGTCCCGAAGCCAGACAGACCTGATAGACGCGAAGCAAACTGAAAAAAGCACAGTTCAACAGGGCGCCGGAGAGCAGGGCGGAAACCAAAGAGGGAGCCTCGGAATGGGCATCCGGCAGCCAGGTATGCATCGGGGCCAGGCCCATTTTGGTGCCGTAGCCGACAAAGAAAAAAAGAAAAGCGGCTTTCAGCCAATGGGGGTTCAGGGTTTTTCCCTGCTCGATCCACTTGCTGATCAAAAAGGGGGCGCCTTCATTGGGATTGGCCACCACCAAAAACAAGTTGCCCAAAAGAGCCAGGGCAATGCCCACGGAACAGATCAGCAAATATTTCCAGGTTGCTTCCAAAGAGCGCCGGGAGCGGTGAAAATAAATTAAAGGGGCGGAAGCCAAAGTGGTCGCTTCCATGGCAATCCAAAGCAGCCCAAAGTGCTGCGCCGTTAATACCAGGGTCATGGCCGCCAGAAAAAAAAGCAGGCAGCCAGAAAAAACCGCTTCGGGAATATTTTTA
>JBAZHS010000146.1:1781-3347 GCA_041652275.1 Parachlamydiales bacterium | reverse complement strand
GGAACTGATGGACCTGGGCGTCCGGCGAATTTCCGAAAACGAACCTAACAGCGATTCAATTAAAAATTATAAAATGAAAACCAAATTAAATTCCGGCTTTAAAGTGGGCCTGGGCGCCAGTTTTGACCGGGATGATTGGGAAGTTACAGGAGAATATACCTGGCTAAGGCCCTCAAGCCGGACTAATTTCCATGTTGATTTGGTGCAGGGCAACCTGGGCCACGGCTTTTTTTATAATACCTGGCTGATCGGCACCAACAGGATCCGCTATGATATCGCCCATCCGTTCGATCTTTATGCCCAATGGAAAGTTTTTTTTGACAGGGCCGAGCTGGAGCTGGCCAGGCCCTTTTATTCCGGAACCAAATTTTCCCTGCGGCCGAACCTCGGCCTGGCTCTTTTAAGGCTGGACCAGCATTTCAATTACGAAATCAGGCCCCAAGACTATCCGGTTGCCTATAATTACCTCAAAGCCAAGTCTTTTTCCCTCGGGCCAAAAATCGGCGTTGACCTGAACTATATGTTCGGAGCCGGCATCAGCCTGATCGGTAAATTCGATCTGGGATTAATGTATGCCAAAAACAAGGTCCAAGCCTCGGCCTATTCCCAGCGCACTACTTTCACCCATTTGGGACAGGACGATGTCCGCTACGCCGCTTACCGGCAGCCGGCCATCCGGGACTTCGAAGATCTGAAAATCGGCCTGGCCTGGGGCAGCTATTTTGCCGGAAGCAGGGCTAACTTTTTGATCAGCTTTCTCTATGAGCTTCAAAGATATTCCAATGTCAACTACATGAAGCAGTATATGAGCAAGCTTTTGGTCACCATTCCCGACACCTTTACTTCTAACGAGCAGACTTTTTATCCAACCGATACACCGGCCGGCGCTTACTTTACCCAAGGCCTGTCAGCGAATCTCCGGTTTGATTTTTAAGTTTCAAAAAAAAACCCCGGTCAACGCCGGGGCTTTTTGGGTCTTCTTTTTAAAAAGACTGCCGACCAAATCTTTAATGCTTCCCAAGATCCTGCTTTGCTCCGGTTGGCTTCAAAAAGCACCCGGATTGATTTTTTCCAGGGCCATTTCAATCTCTCTTTGCTGAAAATCGCCCTCAGCCTTTAATTTTAAAAAACTTTCTTCCGGATTCCAAAGACCGATTTCCCGGCTTTCCCAGTAAAGATAAAGCTCGCAGCTTTGCAATTTGTCCTTTTCCGCCGTCCTTAAAAAAATCCGGCGGCTCATCAGACGGCTTAAAGCATCATATTGGTATTCGATCTTATACTGGGCATTTTTTTCCATTCTCAGCCGGCCAAGCAGGTCATATTCAGAAGAATAAGCCAGCAAAGCTTCCCCCGGCTCTGCAAAAAGATCCATTTGGGGAAGCTCTTTCAGGCGCTGATAAAAACAAGCGCTTTTCAAAAGCTCTTTTTGTCCCTTTAGATCAAATTCGTAAGCCAAAGCGCCGATCTCGCCGACCAGCTGGGGCTTTTTCAAGTCACCGGTCAGATCAAAGGCAGGGAAACGGTGCTCGAACAAAAGCTCTTCTTCCATCAGGCGAAAGGTACGCT
>JBAZHS010000146.1:0-1771 GCA_041652275.1 Parachlamydiales bacterium | reverse complement strand
TTTAAAGCCAAAGCCCCCCATTCCAGATAGACCCGGCTCAAATCCGGCAAGACCAACAAGGTTGGCCGGTTCAAAAGATCCAGTTCAAAACGCACCCTCAAACCGTTTTGCAGCTCTTCTTGCACGACCCTTCCGCAGCTGTCGCGCAAAAACAGGCTTTTTTGCTTATGCCGAACATCTTCAGCTTCTAAAAGCTCGCCCAGAAGGTTATATTTGTAAGCATAGTGAATCTGGCCGTCCGAGCTTTTGAGGGTTTCCAAAAAGCCCAGAGAGCTGTAGCTTTGTTCAAGAAAAGCGCCGTCAGGACGAAGGGTTTTTATAAGCCGGCCTTTCAAATCATAGGTAAACTGGTAAAGCTTTTCGGAAAACACCCGGCAAAGTTTTTTTTGCACCAGGCGTCCCATGCTGTCATAATCATAAAAAACAGTTTCAATCAGCGGCTCTTTAAGGCCGAAAACCCGTTTTTGCTTTTTACGTTTCCGCGAAGCCGCGTCAAAAAGGTATTCTTTTTTATAAAAAGGCTCTTCTTTTTCAATTTGAACCAGCCGGTGCAAAGCATCGAAAGTTTTGGTAACAATAATGCCATTTTGCTTTTCTTTAACCTGCAAAACCCTTTGGCCTAAAAAGTTCCGGTAGTTTTCATTATATTGAAATTCAGCCACTCCGGAAGCGGGAATTTCTTTACGGACCGGCCGGCCCAAAGAATCAAACCAGGTTTTTTCAATCCGGCCGTCAACCTCAAGAAAAGAAAAATCCCAGCTTCGGCTTTCTTTTTTGACCCTTAGCATCCGGCCATCCAAATCTTCGGCCCTGGTTTCAATCAGCGAACCGGAAAGATCAAAATAAAAGCGCTCAAAATAGGAATTTTCAAAATTGAAAACCCGTTTGGCTAAAAGACGGCCGAAAACATCGTACGCATAGCTGACTTCCTGATCGCCCGCTTTTTCTTTTTCCAGCCGGCCGGCCCCGTCCCAGAAAAAGAGCTTTTCCCGGCCTTCTTTATCGACCGAAGAAACCAAATGTTCCCCCCGGTAGCTGTACTTTTCCGTCCATTCCAAACGGCCCTCTAAAGCCAAACCCTCTTTTTTGAGCTCTCTTTGAAAAGAATCATAAAAAAAACGCTTTTCAAAGCCCAGCTGGTCGGTCTGGCTTTTTAAAGTTCCGTCCAAGTTATATAGAAAGAACTCCTGGCCGCCGTCGGGATAGAAAATTTTGACGATTTGGCCCCGGCCATTATAAACATAGCGTTTCTGTGCCCCCAAAGGATCTTCTTCCAGAATTTTACAGTCCCAGACATCAAACTGGCTTTTCTGGAGAATTTCTTTTTCTTCGCCCTCCTCGTTCAAACAGGAAGGCAAGACTTTTAAAACCAAATGGCCGAACTCATCGTAAGCGTACATGGTCTTGTTTTGAAAGCTGTCTTCTTCTTCAATTAAACGGCCCTGCAGATCATACTGTCGTTTTTCCCGCCTTTCTTTACCGTCGACCCCTACAAAATGCACCTGGGACAAACCGCCGCTTTCATCATAAAAAAAACTGGTCTCGCCATTGCTTTTTTTGTGTTTGGCCAACTCGCCTTTCCCATTATAAAAAAAGCTTTCAGAAAAGCCGTTCGGCATTTTTTTTCTAACAAGCCGCCCCCCAGGATCATACTCGCTTTCCAAAGCATAAGACGAAAAATTATCGGAGCCGAAAACCGTCTCTTTTTCCACCAGCCCCCGCTCATTATAGGAAAAAACATGGCAGTTGAGCATTTGCGCCTGGCTTTTGG
>JBAZHS010000145.1:0-3367 GCA_041652275.1 Parachlamydiales bacterium | reverse complement strand
TAGTGCCGCCGGAAGCCATGCGCGAGCTTACCAATGCCAATCTGTCCTTAGAAGGCCTTTGCAACAACGGCCTTTTTGTCTGGTTCGATGATTTTTCTAAAAAAACCGACAAAATCAAGGCCGAACTGGTGCAGGAGTTTAAAAACCGGGGACTGGCGGCTTTTTGGAAAGTCCAAACTTATAAAGAATACGAGTTTTCCAAAGATCTTCTGCAGCAGTTCCAAAGCGACCGGCTCCTTCTGACCCTGATCGCCGTCATCATTATTATCGTGGCCTGCTCCAACATCATTTCCCTTTTAATGCTGCTGGTCAACGACAAGA
Source organism: Parachlamydiales bacterium (assembly GCA_041652275.1). GTDB lineage: Bacteria > Chlamydiota > Chlamydiia > Chlamydiales > SM23-39 > JBAZHS01. The sequence continues at coordinate 3,046 of JBAZHS010000145.1, read as the reverse complement.
AAAAAGAAATTGCCATTTTACAGTCCATGGGCGCTTCGAAGGCCAGCATTGCCCTGATTTTCGGTTTTTGCGGCTTTATTACCGGACTCTTGAGCACCCTGATCGGCACTTTAGCCGCGATTTTCACCCTTCGGCACCTCAATCTTTTGGTCGATTTTCTCAGCCTGATCCAGGGCCATACGGCCTTCAACGCCGCTTTTTTCGGCACCAGCCTGCCCAATGCCTTGAGCCTTGACGCTTTAGTCTTCGTGGCCATCGTCACGCCGATCATCGCCCTGAGCGCCGGCCTTATCCCGGCCCTGAAAGCCTGCCAGCTGCACCCCTCTTCAATTCTACGGGGAGAATAAGCAAAGAAAATTTATGCACAAAATCATTTTAAGAACCGAAGGCCTCTTTAAAAACTACGGGGAGATCTCAATTTTAAAAAACCTGCATTTTCAGCTCCACGTAAATGAGGCCATAGCAATCCTCGGCGCTTCCGGAGAAGGCAAGACCACTCTTTTGCATCTGCTCGGCGCTTTGGAAAAACCTTCGAAGGGCCGTGTTTTCTACCTTCAAGACGAGCTGAATGCCAAAAACGCCCGCCATTTCCGTTTAAAGCACTTTGGTTTCATTTTTCAGTTTTTTAATCTTTTGGAAGAGCTCACCGCCTTGGAAAATGTTCTGATGCCCTTTTATATTTTAAAAAGAAAAAAAAAGCACTTTGAACCAACCGCACTAAAACTCCTGGCTGAAGTAGGCCTCGAGCACCTCAGCCGAAAAAGCGTCAAGCATTTTTCCGGCGGCGAAAAACAGCGGGTGGCGATTGCCCGGGCTTTTTGCAATGATCCGGAAATCATTTTCGCCGACGAGCCCTCCGGCAATTTGGACCATCAAAACTCCAAAAAGATCGGCGGCCTGCTTTTAGATTTTGTCAAAAAGAAAAAAAAGAGCCTCGTGCTGGTCACCCATAACCAGGAATTGGCCGATCTTTGCGACAAACGCTATCTGCTCAAGGACGGAATTTTAGAGCTCCTGCCCTAATTTTTTTTCTGGTTTTTCAAAACTATACCGAACAGGATTCCAGATCCGGCAGCAGGCGGGCTCAAAGAAAGCTTTTTTCGAAGTTCTTGCGGCCAAGGCCAAAGCAAAAACCAGTTCTCAAAACAGGGCCAGGCTCCAGTTTTGAAACCCTGTAGGCCTCTCTGTAAGCGGCAATTTTTACCCCGTTAAAAAAAACCGTTTGGACGGAATAAAACCACTGGCTTTGAGCCTTTAAAAATATATCAGCCGTCCCGAAAAAATCTTAAAAAGCGCTTTTTTGTTCGGAGTTTGCCGGGCTTTATGCTATTTTAAAAACAGCTTCACCAAAGAAAAGGATCTTTATGCCGCCGGCCATTTCCAAGCTGCTTTTTAACCGGAGCCTGCAGGTTTTTTTCTCGATTCTGCTTTACCTGGCCCTGGCTGCCCATCTGCCCATGGCCTTCCACCAGGCGCTTTATACCTTCAGCCTGCTGATCAAAGACCTGCTGCTTTGGATCCTGCCCTTCACCGTCTTTTTTTTTATTGCCAACGCCCTGGCTTCCTTTGAAAAAAAAGCGCCCCTGTTCGTTTTCGCCCTTTTTGCTTTCGAGGCCCTTTCCAATTTCACCAGCGTCTGGTACGCCTACAGCTGCGGCCAGCTGACAACCAACACCTTGCCGGAGCTCAAAGCTTCGGCCATCAGCGATACGTTTAGCTCCCTGTGGCGCCTTTCCATTTTAAAACCGCTTTGGTGGTCGGCCGACAAAGGCACTTTTGCCGGCATTGCCTGCGGACTTTTGGCCGCTTTTAACTTTCCCAAACTGAAAGCTTTCATCGCCCTGGGAAAAAGCCGCTCCGAATGGCTGCTGACCCGTTTTTTTTCCCGCCTGATCCCGCTGTTTGTTGTAGGCTTTGTCGCCAAGATGTACAAGACCCGGATCTTAAATCAAATCGCCGGCCAGTATGCCGACCTGCTCCTTTGGCTGGTTTTGATCCTGGCCGCTTATATCTGCCTGCTCTTTCTTTTAGGCAGCGGCGCTTCGTTAAAAGCCTTTTTCCGCCACCTTAAAAACATGCTGCCGGCAGCGGGAATTGCCTTTTCTTCCGGCTGCAGCCTTTCCACCATGCCCTGGACAATCGCCGGCGCCTCCAAAAACCTCGACGATCCGGACTTGGCCAAAACCATTATTCCAGCAACAACCAACATCCAGCAGGTCGGCGATTGCATTGCCAACAGCTTTCTGTGTTTTTTAATTTACTACCATTTCAACGGCTTCCCGCCCAGCCTGTCCTTATGGCTAATGTTCAGCCTGGTCTTTGTTCTGGCCCGCTTTGCCACCGCCGCCGTCATCGGCGGCTCCATCTTTATCATGCTGCCGATCTACGAGTCTTATCTGGGCTTCACTCCAGAAATGATCGCTATCATCCTGGCCTTCAATGTAATCCTGGATCCTTTGATCACCTGTTCCAACGTCATTGCCAACGGGGCGCTTTGCCGAGTCTTCGAAAGGCTGTGGGCCAAAATATTAAAAGCCCCGGTCAAAATACCTTCGTGACGGCCCTTATGCCGAACTTTTTTAAAGGCCGGCTTCGGGAAGGTGCGCCAAAACCGTTCGGATATTTGGCTTTAAAAAGACTTTTTCTTTAAAAAATCCTTGCCATTATCCCCTTTTCCGCTATGGTGAAAAAAAAGCTTAATCTAAAAACCAAAAGGCGGAAACCATGGAAATACTCAATTACCTTTCGATGGCCATCGGCTCAATCGGCATTATCATCATCGTCTGGGGAGCTCTGGTCTCGGCCGTTCAGCTTTTCCGGGTGGAATGGCAAAAAGCCAAAGGCGGCAACCACTATCTGAAGCGCACCAGCATCCGGCACTATTTGAGCTTTTATCTTCTAACCGGTCTGGAATACATGATCGGCGCCGACATCATCCGCACCGTCTCCCGCCCGACCTTGCAAGAGCTAATTATTCTGGGCTCAATGGTCGCCATCAGAACGGTGATCAGCTATTTTCTCAACCAGGAAATGAAAGAATTTCATG
>JBAZHS010000144.1:0-3382 GCA_041652275.1 Parachlamydiales bacterium | reverse complement strand
AAAATAATTAAAAAAAAGATTTTAATTGTCGGTAGAATCAACAGGGGTCTAAACAGCCCTTATATAAGGAGTAAACAACATGGATGAGAAAAATCCTTTCGCTAAAATCAAAGAGGGGGTGTCAGTAGAAGAACTCGAAACCTTCGCCCGCAAATATACTACCGAAGTCTTTTTAATTTTAGCCGTAATCATTGCAACCATTTCCAGCATTTTTGATTTTTTTACCGGTCCCGGATGGTCGCTTTCCTTTACCGGCATCGGCGCCATTTTAAGTTTGGCCTTTCCGGAAACTATCGTTAAAATCCAAAGAAAAATCCTCGACCTGATTGCCAAACCGGAAAAAAGCATGCAGATTACCGTCGGCATTGTCCGCCTGATTATTGCGCTTTTTATTCCCTTTTTCCTGTTTGCCGAAATGGGCTTTTTAGCCGGCTTGGGCTTTCACCGCTATATGCGCCACAGCGCTATGCCGAAAACCCAGCCTTTTGAAAGAGCTAAAGACAAAGATGAGGAGCACCTTTAAGCTTTTTGTTTTAGCTTTGCCTTGCAAAACAAAACAAAATCTAAAAAGGTCGGCTCTTTTGCCGAGCTCAGAGCCATAGAAGCCATGCTTTTATGGCTCTTTTGTTTTAGATAGTTTTCCAGTTCTCCGAAGGCCTGCAGGGCTTTATCATCCTGCTCTAAGCGGCTTTCTAAAAGCGCGATCCTCAGAAGGTTCAAAGAATACAGGAGCGTATCCTGTTTTTTAAATTCTTTCAGCCTGGTCTTCAGCCGGTAGCCATCGACCAGCGCCTCTTTTAATTTTTTTTCCGTGATCTTGCCGGAAATCTTGACAAAATCCAGATAGTCTCCTTCCAGCTGCTTTTGGGCTTTTTCCAAAAAACCAAGCGCTTCTTTTTCTTTGCCCAGCTCAATAAAGCGCTGAAAAGCCAGGCCGCCGAAAATCTGCATTTTCAAAGGGTCTTTCTTAATTTCAGCGCACCATTTTTCAAAACTGCCGGGCTCCTTGGAAAAAAAGAGCTCTTCTAAATTCTCTTTGGGCTCGGAAGACTGGAAAGGCAGTCCGGAAAAATACAGAAAGCCGGCCGCGAAAAGACTGAAAACGGCGGTTAAAAAATAAAGCCGGTGTTTCGGATTGATCCACAAAAAAATAATTTTCGACAAGATCTTGTGCATGGCTTTTTCCCTCTAAAAGATCCTTAGGATAAAAAAAAAGCTATTTTTTGAACACCCTTTTATTTTTAATTCGCCCTATATTTCAATTTCAAATTAACCTTCTAAAATAAAAAAGAACTATGCCGGCAGTCCTTGAATCAAATCCACTTAAGGCCTTGCCAACTTTATATGGAATTAAAAACATGGCTACTTTACTTGAACCACTCCCGCCTGACAGCGCAAGAAGATTAAAACAAGCTGCATCAGACCATTGTTCCGCTTACCCTTTTATAGATGGTTTCCATCTGGTCGAGCATTCTTTCCAGTGTAAATTTGCTTTTCACCAGACGAAAAGCCTCTTCGCCGAGCTTTTTGGCCAGCGCCCTCTGGGTTTTCAGCTTTAAAACGGCCCGGGCCACTTCTTCCGGAGCAAAACGGGGAACCACAAGCCCGGTAACCTGGTTTTGGCACACTTCCGGAATGCCTCCGGTCATAGTTCCAATCAGGGGTTTTTTCAAAGCCGCCGCCTGTAAAAGAGCCTGGGGCACCCCTTCATGGGCTGTGGAAAGCAGCATAAAAAGGTCCAAAGCGGCAATAGCAAAATTGGGTTTTTCCAGATAGCCGGTGAAAACCACATTTTTCAAATTCCGCTCCAAAGCCTTTTGAACATAGCCTTCCATATGGCCGCCGCCAATAATCACCCACTTAATTTCCGCGCAATCTTTGAGCAGTTCGGCCGCCTTTAAAAAATCATCGATCCCCTTCCAGGACCGCATAAAACAAGCAGTCCCGACCAAAAAATCTTTTTCTCCAACGCCCAGCCACTCGCGGAATTTTTTAATTTTTTCCCGGTTAACCTTTAAAAAGCTTTTTTCGACTCCCGTCGGGATCTCCAAGCACTTTTTTTGATGCGCTTTTTTCAAAACCTGCCTTTGCGCTTCTTCCGAAGTGGTAATCACAAAATCGCTGAGCTTCCTGTAAAGTAAAAAACCATTCAGTCCGCCTTTGATCGGCGTTGACAGATGCCTCAGGCGCACAACCGGTTTTTTTAAAATCCGGGCTGCAATCCCCCCGATCCAGGCATCCAGGGAAGAATGGGTGACGACCAGATCAATCTTTTTGGTTTGGATAATTTTTTTAATCTGCCCCAAAGCCTGAAAAATCTGATATTTTTTCAGTTTTAATTCAAAGACCTCCAAAGCCTGGCTTCTGGCCTTTTCGATCAAAGCACCGCTCTCGATCACGCCCAAAAAGACCCGGTGCCCCCTGGCCTCCAGCCCCTTGGCTTCTTTTAAAAGCCGCATCTCCTGGCCGCCCCAGCCCGGAGAAGATTCCAAATGCAGGATCCGCATGATTTTTTTTCCTCTTCTAAAAACCAGATATCAGGAAGAAGCGCTTTTTTGAAAAGAAAAAAAAACCAGTTTTAACTTTTTACAAACCAAAACCGCCGTTTTAAAACAAAACTAAAAAAAATCCACCGCGCTCTTTTTAAAAGTTTTTTTAAACAGCCATTTTTTAAGAAAACTAAAACAGAAAAAATTTCACGCGCCATGCTTGACTAAAAACCGGCGGCTTTTAATGAACAATTCCTTCAAAACTATCGTCAAAAAAAACTTTTTTTTCAGCTCCCGTCCAAGAGCTTCAAAGCCGTTTGAGCCGAAAGGCGCTCTTGCGCTCTCAGCTGCAAAAGACCTTTTATCACCGGCTTTAAAACTGACCCTTCCAAAACTTTCTGATCAACAATCTTATCGATCGCCAATTGCAGTTCTCTTTGGGCTTCTTCCAAAGATACGCGCCGATCCCGCCTAATCTTTTGCAAAAGAACCGCCGGCCGCAAAAAAATCCGTCTTTCTCCAGTTAGCTCAAGCTGCAGCGGAAATCCAAGGATATTTTTGTTTAAGGCAAGCACTTCTTGGGCCAGGGCCGCTTCTTCTTGTTCTTCCAGCCGCCCCCAGCTTGGGTCGTTCCGATCTTCAGGCAAAAGCAAAAAATCCTGCAGCAGCCGGCCGGTCGCCAGTTCAAAAAGCACTGCCCCGGCCGCCCACATGTCTTTTTCCGTCCCATGCTCCGCCCCCTCAAAAAAACAATCCGGCGACAGCGTTTCCAAAGAGCCGAAAATACCCCGGTTCTTGGGAGTGCTTTTATGGCTGTCGTCCAAATCAATCAGCGTCGTCGCATAATCTTCTCCAACTAAAATATTCTCCCGCTTCAAATCGGCATGCACTCT
>JBAZHS010000143.1:0-3405 GCA_041652275.1 Parachlamydiales bacterium | reverse complement strand
CGCCCACTTTTGCCATGGCGGACCTTTTTTCCAAACGGCTTCTGGGTCAGCTGAACTATTTTTTAAACCGCCAAAGCCATTTTGAGGGCGAACAGCTGCTGGCTTTAAAACCTCTTTTTGAACAGGAAGGCATTGAATACGCTTTCGTTTCCGGCGATCTTTCTTCCACTTCGCTCAAAGCAGAGTTCAAAACAGCCCAAAAGCTTTTTCAGGAAATGGAAAAAAGCGGCATCAAGTGTTTTTTCGTACCCGGCAACCATGACCATTACACCAAAGAAGCCCAAAACCGCCAGCTGTTTTACCAGTACTTTACCAACCATTCTTCTAAGCAGCTTTTTTCGCTTCAAAAAGACGGGGTTGAAGCCCACTTACTCCAAGAGGGCTTTTGGTATGTCGGACTGGACTGCGCTCTTGCAACCGGGCTGCTTTCTTCCCACGGACTCTTTTCTCATACGATTGAAAAAAATTTACAAACGGTTTTACAACAGATTTCCCCGAAAGATAAAATTATTCTGGTCAACCACTTCCCCTTTTTAAAAATCACTTCCCAAAGAAAAGAGCTCCGGCGCAAAGAAGCGCTCGAAGAAATTTTAAAAAACCATCCCAATATCGTTTTGTACCTTCACGGGCACACCCATTCCAACGCCATTGAAGACAGAAGGGACGAAGGCCTGCCTTTGAGCCTGGACTCCGGATCGGCAGCTTTCAATACCATCGGAAGGCTCAATCTGATTGATTTGGAAAAAAAACACTGCCGGATCAGGGTCTTTGAATTCAAGGACAAGTGGCAGGAAGAGCTGCATCAAAACTACATTTTTTAAAAGTTTGCCGAATGTGCTTTTACCGAAAAGGACTTCATTTTCAGTGCCAGGGCTGCGGCAGCTGCTGCACCGGCTTCAGCGGTTTTGTCTGGCTCAAAAAAAATGAAATTGCCAAAATTGCCGATTATTTAAAGCTGGAAGAAAAGATCTTTTTGGAAAACTACACTTTTCCCGTTTTCGGACGGATCTCCTTAAAAGAAATTGTTCCTTCCTACAGCTGCATCTTTTTTGACGAACCGGAAAAAAAATGCCGGATCTACCCGGTCCGCCCGTTTCAGTGCCAGTCTTTTCCCTTCTGGCCAGGCAACCTGGCTTCTTTGGACGATTGGCATAAACTTAAAAGCATGTGCCCGGGAATCGACCAGGGAAAGCTTTATTCGGAAAAGGAAATCAGTGAACTTTCCCAAAACTACAGTCAGGACCTGGCCTGATCCTGCTAAAGCCCACATCAAAGTGTTTTAGCCAAAAAGCCCCGACCATTACAAGATGTCCGCTAAACTAAAGACCATCCGGACTTTGGCCGAGCGCTGAAGAAATTCCGGCCCACTCTTGCAAGAGCGGCTGCATTTCCCGGTAAATCCGGGCTACTTCCGGATCGACGGCCTGCCTTTGGAAAGTGACATCTTTCCGTACCATCCGGGAAAGGGCTTTTTTCACTCCCGGATATTTGGCCTTGGCATCCGAAGCCCACCGGTCTTCGACCAAAAGAAAAGCGCGCATACGGCCTTCGGCAAGCTTCGGCTTCTTGGGCATCTGGTTGGCAAAATGGGCCATTACCTTCAAGGCCAGAAGGTCCAAATGACTGGGCGAGCGCAATCCTGGATGTTTTTTTATTATACAGGCTTTAACTGCTGTCTGCAGGTTTTGAAAAAACCGGTTTTGCCGCATCTGGGGAAGCGTTTTAGAAAAAAACTTTTTGTCCCGCTCCCGCCGCCGCCTCAGGTACGGTATGACTAAATCAGCGACGGCTTGAGAATCCCGGGCCAGGCGGTAATATTTTAAAAAAGTCGCTCCGGCAATAATCGACTGAAACGGTTTGAGGCGTTCCGCAGCCAGCCGGCCTTGAGCGCTTTTAAATTTGGAAAGCTTCAAAAGCAGGCATTTGACCTTTTCTTCCTGGTTGTAGCCTGCGGCAAAAAATCTGGTTTTCAGGCTTTCCACCTTTTGAAAAAGCTTTTCTTCAATTTCCATTTTACGGCACAGCTGCCGGCCCAAACGGGTATAGCCCTGTTCTTTTTCCTCCGGGCTCAAAAGGCTAAAACCTCTTGTAAAAAAACCATCAAGCAAAAAAGAACCCTGGCTTCGATAGCTTTGCCAAACCTCCTGATAACAGGCCAAAACCCGGCTTTTGGACGGCCCCCAGCCCAGAACTAAGGCTTTTTGCTGCATTTCTTCAAAAGCCGAGCCCAGCGCCAAGAGAAAACCATCGAACGCTTGCAAAGGATTCATCTCGCCCCTGGAATTTCGGTTTAAAAAGTCCAGCGCCGCCTCGCGGAAACGCCTTTTCGCAAAAGCCGTGAATTTGAACTGAAAATCTAAACCGGAATCGACCTCGTTGACAAATTTCGGCAGCTTGGCCGTCGTATTATGCAAAAAAGAAAAATGGGACAAACCACCGAAGCTGGGCCCTTCTAAAACCAGAGCGTCTGTCAACAACGCCGGCAGGGTCGAAGCATGGGCCTCATTGAAAGGCGGAGCGTCTGGATCCGGTTCGGTTTTTTTTAACGAAGCCTGTAAATAAGTTTTCTCAATAAAAAATTCTTTACCGCACCGGTAAGTTGTTAAAAGCTGCTGAAAAAAAAGCTCAAGGCGCAGCTCAAAATGATCCCGGACGGCTGAATCCAGCCCTTCCCTTGAAACTTCCCTCTCAGGGCTGAACAAATCAGACACTTTTTGCGCAACCGGAAGCTCCGGATTAAAAAAACAGCCCGGAACGACCGAAGGGGTTTGGTTGTGCTCAAAATTAAGCAAAATTCGATTCAAAATTACCTGCCTGTAAAAGCTGGAATTTTATTCCAGATCTATTCTCGCTTGCGGATTTCGTCTAATAAAATCCATTTCCGCAACAATGCCAAGAAGCTCCAGGGGAGTTATCTCGCGTCCCCTATAGCTGCGTTTAATAATGTGCCGGTTAAATTTTTTCGTAACAATACAGCCGATGAGCCGGCTTGAAATCTGCTGCACGGTGATTTTTTCCCGAGAGCAGGAAAATCTAGTTACCTGGGCGTTAAAAACAAGCCGGAAATGAACCGTCAGACAGCCCAACCTGGTCCTTTTAGCTACCACCCGGTCTTCAAAAGCATAAACCGGCAAAAGCGGTTTTTGATTATTAATTGCAAAAAACTTGACCATCCTAAAAATCCTCCCATTTAATTTTAAAAAAGGAAGAAATTATACACCAAAAAACTAAATTAAAAAAAGAAAAATAATAATTTTAACAACCCTTTTAAATCAAACAATAACTAATAAAATAATTTTGGTCCTTCTGGGTTTTTTATGGGTATAATTCAAGACCTCCGCAATGAAAGTAAATTGCGGTTTTAAAATTTTCTTTATTCCTATAGCCACATGCCATAGCCTTAAC
>JBAZHS010000142.1:0-3465 GCA_041652275.1 Parachlamydiales bacterium | reverse complement strand
GGCAGAGGGCGGCTGAAGGAGGATAGAAATCCGCTGCGGCGGGATCGGCGGAAACGGGGCAGCTGTTTTGGGAACAAGGGCAGGAACCGGCATAAAGGCCGGAATAGAAAAAAAACCAACTCAGCAATAATTTTCTCATGGTTTCCTTGCAGGACTTTTTAAACTATTAAAAATCTTTTTTTACAAAAAAGCAATTTTTTTGTTTGATTAAAGCAGCATCTAAATTTTTCCGGCCGGAGGGCAAAAATGGAAAAGAAAAAAGCGCTTTCGACTTTTATGCTTTCAATGATGACGGTGGCGATGATCGTCTCTTTACGGGGCCTTCCGACCTTGGCCAAATACGGTATGGCTTCGGTCCTTTTGTACCTGTTTGTGGCTGCGGCCTCTTTGATCCCGGTGGCCTTTGTTGCGGCTGAGCTGGCCACGACCTATACGGAAGCGGGCGGTGTTTTTTTGTGGGTCTCCAAGGCTTTTTCCGCCAAATGGGGTCTGCTGGTGGTCTTTTTGCAGTGGGTGATGAGCGTTGTCTGGTATCCGCTGGCCCTTTCGGTTACTGTGGCCATGTTCGCTTATGCGTTTAGTCCGGCTTTGGCGGAAAACAGCTACTACGCCTTTTTTATGGTCCAGCTTATTTTCTGGGGGGCGACCTTGGTTAGCCTGAAAGGGCTGAAGATCTCCGGCCAGTTCGCCAGCTTTGCCGTGGTTTTCGGCACCCTTCTGCCGGCTTTGGCCCTGATCATTTCCGGGATTGTCTGGTTCCTGAAGGGCGCCAAAGTCGAGATTGCCTTTGATTTGAGCCGATCGCCGGTTCATTTCGATGATTTTAAAAGTTTTATTTTTTTAACTTCGGTCTTGCTGATGTATTCGGGAATGGAAGTGCCGGCCGTGCACGTCAAGGAAGTGCAGGATCCTAAAAAAAGCTATCCCAAAGCGATTTTTTTGGCGGTGCTGATCATTTTAAGCGTGACCATTCTGGGCACCCTGGCCATTGCCATTGCCGTACCGGCGGAAAAGATTTCTTTGGTCACTGGCCTTCTGCAGGCCTTCACGGTTTTTTTTAATGCCCAAAACGGGCTTTCCTTTATTGTTCCGACCGTCGCTTTTTTGATCGCCCTGGGCTCGATCGGCCAGATCAGCTCCTGGATTATCGGCCCCTCCAAGTCCCTTCTGGCGTCTGCCGAGAAAGGCTATCTGCCCCGTTTTCTGGCCAAAACCAATCCGGCCGGGGCCCCAGTCAATATTTTGCTTTTGCAGGCGGTTTTGGTCTCGGTCTTTTCTTTTTTGTTTTTGCTGATGCCCTCGGTTAGCAGCTCTTTTTGGATTTTGACGGTTCTAACCGCCCAGATTTATCTGACTGTCTATGTGCTGCTTTTTTTAGCAGCCCTGAAACTGCGCTATTCCAAGGCAAGTGTTAAGGGCTCTTACCGGATTCCTGGCGGCAAACCGGTGCTCTGGCTTTTGGTTTTGGTCGGGGTTTTGTCTTCTTTGGCGGGGATCTTCCTGGGCTTTTTTGCACCTCCGCAGGTGGCCACCGTCGGGCCCTGGGGCCACTTCCTGATGCTGGCGGGGGCTTTGGCGGTGTTCTATACCATTCCCTTTGTTATTTATCATTTTCAAAAGAAAAAACTAACTTGAAAGGCTGGGGCCTTTCGTTTTTTTGTTCCCGCAACTTTAAAAACCGGCTTCGAAGATAGATTTCGAGAGCCGGTTTTTTAATTAAAAAACCGAACTGTTTTTGGGAGTTTGGTTTTCAGGCTTTGGTCTGTGCTCCGGGTGCCGGGGCTAAGCCGGCCATTTGCAATTAGTTGAAAAAAAAGCCGGGTTTTTTTATTGAAAAAAAGAAGGAGAGCCCCATGGCCTTATGCTTAGCTTTATTTGCCGAAGCCCTCAAAGGAAGGCGGCAGGCGCCCGAGCGGATCCGCTCTTTGGACGAGCTTTTGGCGGTCATGGGTCTGCCTAAAGAAGAAAAAGCGGGTTTGAACTGGGCCGTTCAGGCCCTTTTGTACCGGGTCGAGCTGCTCTTTTTCCGGGTTGCGGAAGAAGGCTTTGCTTTGGAGCATTACCTGGAGGGGTTAAGCTATCTGGAAAAAATGGGCGGAGAGCCGTTTCAGGTGCTCGCCCTGCCGGGGGTTGGCTCCTGGGAAATCATCGAAAAGGCCCGAACAGTCTGCAAAAAGAAAAAAAGCTTTTTGATCATGAATGAACAAGATCTTTACGACTGTTTAACGGTGAAAAAGGTTTTTTGAGAGTGCAAGGCTTTGGCGCTTAAGGCCGGGAAGCCGGGTTGGCTTTTTTCGCTTCGAAGAGGCTTTTCTTTGCAAAAAAACTATTTTCCTTGTATGGTGGAACTTTACCTTATTAGAGGGATTTTACCAAGAGAGTAAGCATGGGCCCGGAAGCGGAAACCGAAACTGTGATTGAGAGCCAACTGGAAGAAGATCTGAAAAAACTCTCTTCCATTGAAGAAAAACTTCAGCTGGCCATTGGCAAAATGGAAGAGGCCTTGAAAAGCGAAAAAAGTCCCTTGTTCAAGCTTTTTTGGGAAGCCAAGCAGCAGGCCTTGCTTCTGTTTAAAGAAAGCCTCCACCCGCTTTCCAGATCCAAGTTCTGGGATCAGTTTGTCGAAGCTTCCAATGAAGCCAAAAGGCTTAAGGCCATTTTGGATGAGCAGGCTGCCTTTAACATGGAGCAGATCGAGCTGGCCATTTCCGGCCTTCAAAAAGACATCGAAAATTCCGAAGCTTTGCTTTTGCAGATGGCAGAAGTTAAATTACCTAACCCCTCCTTGGTTCTGGAAAGAAAAAAAGCTTTTTATGCCAAAATGCAGAAAGAGCTGGACCTTTTAAATACTTTTGCCAGCCGGGTCAACAGTTTGCGCAAAGAGGTTTTAAAAACCGAAATGCGCATCAAGTTCAAAAGCCGCTTTTTTAAGCAGCTCTCTTCGGTCGGAGATTTGATTTTTCCCAAAAGAAAAGAGCTGATCCGGGAACTTTCGGAGAAATTTGTCGCCGATGTTGAGTATTTTTGCCAAAATTACTTTCAGGAAGAAGATCAGCGGGCCCCTTTTTATCTTTTAAAAGAAGAGATCAAAAAACTGCAGGGGGTTTCGAAAGTCTTTACCCTTAATACCAAGGCTTTTACCCAGGCCCGCCTGAAGCTTTCGGAAAGTTGGGACAAGCTAAAAAGCCTGGAGCTGAAGCATAAAACGGAAATGGAACAGAAAAAAACGCTTTTCGAAGAAAATGTCGGCAAGGTCAGGGAAAAGATCACGGCTTTGGAGCAAAAATGCCGGGAAGGCCTGGAAGAGCGCCAGGCAGAAAGGGAGTCCGGGGAGATTTTAAAATTTATGCGTACGGTCGAGCTTTCTTCCCCGGATGTGCGCTTTTTAAAAGAAGAGCTGGAAAAAGCCCTCCGGCCGCTCCGGGAAAAAGAAAAACAGGAAGAAGCCCGGGCCAAGGAGCTGGA
>JBAZHS010000141.1:0-3491 GCA_041652275.1 Parachlamydiales bacterium | reverse complement strand
CAGGAATAGAAACCTTCCGGGTTTTAAGCTATTTTTCTTTTTTCGTCCTTCTGGCTTTGGCCTTTCATTTTTTTATTGTCCTGCCGTTAATTTTACGCCTGATCGCCAAAGTCTCGCCTTTGGCCCACTATAAAGCCATGCTGCCAGCCATCATTACCGCTTTTTCCACCAGCTCTTCTTCGGCCACTTTGCCGGTCACCATGGAATGTCTGGAAAAAAATGCTTCCGTGCCCAACAAAATCGCCAGCCTGGTCGCTCCGCTGGCGACTTCCGTCAACCTAACCGGGACGGCGATCTTTGTTTTTATGTCATCGGCCTTTATCGCCAAAATTTCCGGCCTGCCTTTGGACTTTTACACCCAGCTGAGTCTTTTTCTGCTAACTTTTTTCATTTCTTTCGGCGTCGCTCCGATCCCCTCCGGCTGTCTGATCGCCACAATGATCGTTTTAAAGGCTCTCGGACTGAATGGCGAGTCGGTAGCCATTATTGTCGCAATCGACCGCTTTTTGGACATGTTCAGGACCACCGTCAATGTCTTCGGGACTTCCGTTAGTACCGTTTTGGTCGGCCGTCTAGTAGGTGAAAAAGCCATTTTGAAAAAAGATCAAGGCTGAAGCTCCGTGCAAACCCAAGTGATCAAGGCTTAAAAGCTTAAACAAAATTTTTTACAAAATTCAAGCCCTTAATTTACAACGATTTAAACTTTTTATAGCTTGGGTTCAACTTGCGATCGCAAGTTAACCTAAAGGATTTAAAGACAGATATCATTGTTTGTCAATGAGTTGCTTTAATTGAATTTATCTTTCCCGCTTTTGAAAGCCGCTTCTAAACACTCGATAAAGAACTTAAAAAGAACATCTTACATTTTTTAAATACTCGATAAAAAAAACTTTTTTTCGCAACCACATCTAAACCAGGTATTTAAAATTTTAGTTTAAAGTAATTAATAATTTCTTTATAATTTATATTAAGCAATTTTAAATTATATTAACAATAGGTTTATAACATGACTGCTATAAGTATGCTACACAGCATTAGCGGGCCAGCCATTCCAGAGGCAAGACCCGAAAACGAAAACGCTTTAATGCTCGATGGTGACGGCCTCGATAATCCTTGTTATATTCCACCGCGTCTTACGGCTATTATCCAAGTGGCTAAAGATCAGCTTTTAATCAAAGACGAAAAAGGCATGGCTTATACAATAAAACGCCTCGACTGCCGTGAAATTAACGAGCTTAGAAGAATCAAGGATATCAAAGATCAAACTCACTTATTACAAGAGGCAATCTTTGCTAACAATGAAGAGCAAATCTCAGACGCTTTATCCCATGGCGCCGATGTTAATGCAATTCTACCGGGATTTGAAATGTCCCCGTTTATGCTCGCTATTCAAACGGGCCGGCTCGCCATTGTGCAGAAACTGCTTCGGGAAGCTCGCCCCAATTTAGACCAACGCAATCCCAACGACGACCGAACGCCCTTAATCCTTGCTTGCGACTTAATCTATAATCCTGATTCAACAGCAGAAGAAAAATTAGAAAACGAAAGAATCGCTCACGCACTTCTTGATGCAGGTGCAAACCCACGCTTAACCGTCCGAACAAGCCCTGAGACCGAAGCTTCGGCTTTAGAATTTGCAATCCAGAGAGGAGCTTCAGAGGAGTTAGTTAGGAAACTCGGCGGCCAGTAAATAGAATGTTAAAACAATGGTAATTGCAATGACTAGAACTGCAGCTAAATTTATCTGGCCGATCAGTCCTTGCTATTACCAAAAAAGTAAACTTTTTTACAGTTAAACATTATGGCGGAAATACTCCTTTTTCAAACCCTTTCCTTACACAAAACACTCTCTTCCTTTTGCTTTTCAAGAAGCAAAAGAACCCAAGCCATTACTGACCTAGCCAATCAATTTTTACAAAAGCAAAACCCCCTTTCCGGCTCTTCTTCAAAACTCAACGGAACCGATCAGGCCGTTTTAATTGGTCTTTTATGCAGTTTTAACCCTAAAGAAGCCCTCAAACAAATCCAAGAAAATCAGTTAGCGCAGAATCTGCAAGAAAAACAAAAGCGCCAGCTAATCCTCTGGGCCATTCGTGAAGGGAATTTAGAAGCACTTCAAAACCTTTTAGCGCTTTTCCCTCATTTACCGCTTAATTTCCGGGACCAAAACGGCCTCTCTCTTTTACAGCTAGCACTCTTTCATGGGAAAACAGAGATTGCCGAGTATTTAATTGAACATAAAAAAGCCAGCCCGCAACAGCACCATGGTTTTTTTCAAGATAGCCTTTTAATCTGGGCCGTAGAAAAAAATCGAGCCGATATCGTTACTTTTCTTTTAAAGCACCTGACGCCAGCTCAAGTCCAGCAACGCAACCGTTTAGGCCGAAACGCTCTTTTCTATGCCATGAAATTGAATGCTTTTTCAACTGCAAGAGAGATTGTTAAAAAACAGTGGGATCAAGCTTCGGCAATTTTTGATACCTTGGGTAAAAATTCCAATCAGCGCGATTACATTAAATTTTTCAACCTGGCTTTGGAAAAAGAGGAAATCGACTTAGCCCGAGACCTCTATCATCTTTCCTATACGATCTCATTAAAAAATCCGCTTTTTTGCCGGACCGCTCTAGACCGGGCGATCAAAAAACGCCGCTTTAAAACAGTTGAATTTTTATTAAAAGAAACCCAAAACGATCCTTTACAAGCCCGCCTTATTTCTAAGCTGTTCAAACGCGTAATCAAAGACCAACCAAAAACTAAAGACGAGACAGACACTAATTACGCCATTTTACAACTGCTAATTGACCGCGGGGTTAGTTTAGAAGAAAAAGATAAACACGGTTTGACGCCTTTAGCTATGGCTATTTTCAAGAACAACATAGAAGTTGTAAACGTTTTATTAAAAAAAATCAAAACACTTCCTGATGCAAAACAAAAAGATCTTTTAGGCTTTACTTACCGTACCGACTATTACAGCGGCCATAGCTTTGTTTTTCGTGATTTATACTATGGTAACCTTTGTTTTTCTGCTTCAGACTTCTCTACTCTTTTAAATTATGCCATTCGAAAGGGATATACCGAGGTGGCTTTGGCTTTGATCGACGCCGGTGCCGATCTAAAGACAGAAAACGCAAACAAAGCCTCTCCCATGCGCCTGGCTATTGACTATAAACGCCTGGAAATCGTCAAGAAATTAGTAATCACGGATCCGGAAAGTTTAAACCGAATAATTTATTATAAAGAACGTCCTTTAGATTATGCCATTCAAATGAATACCGAGGTAGCTTTGGCTTTGATCGACGCCGGTGCCGATCTAACGGCAAATAACGATTTCAACTCCTCTCCCATGTTCTTGGCTGTTTTGCATAATCATCCGGAAATCGTCCGTAAATTAATTGAAAAAGGAATCACGGGGCCGGAAAATTTAAACCAAACATTTAAAGGACCTGAAGGAGACTCCCTTTTACACTATGCCATTCGAAAGGGATATACCG
>JBAZHS010000140.1:0-3493 GCA_041652275.1 Parachlamydiales bacterium | reverse complement strand
ACTATTTCTATAATGAAAAGAGCTTTAAGGTTTGGCCTTAGAGCTTTTTTTTTGTTTAAAAAAAGCCATTTTCTTATGGCAAGAGGATAAAAACCGGCCGTTGGTTTATCTTTGACGCCGCAAGGCCCCGGGTTTTAACGCGGCCGCAGGTCCGTTTGGCCACAGATGGTTGATTTAAAAAACCTTAAAAAAAACAGCAGGCTTCTGGAGTAAAAAAGTTCAAAGAAGCCGAATTGAAAAGGGTTTGGTTTAAAGGTAAGAGCGAGAAAAAAAACCGGGAAAAAGGAGCTGAAGAAAAAAGGGGTTGAAAAAGACCCAACAATTATAGGCAATCAAAAAAAACGGGAGAATTTTTCTCCCGTTTTTTTTAAGCAGCTGATCCGGCTGGGGCTATTATATATGGAGGCATAGACCTCTGCGGCCGCAGGCTTCTCCGGGATTCGGTTCGATTTTAGGAGCAAGGCCCCCGTTTCTATTGAACGGTTTTGGCGCTTTCCAGGGGCTTTGGTTCCTGGCTTAGATCGGCGATCATCTCTTCTCTTAAGCGCAGCTGGTTGAATTTGGCCAGGCTGACGGCCTCGCCTAAAAAATACCATTGGATATCGGTATAATCTTTGTAATAAAAATGCTCGAGGCCATGTTTTTTGTTTTCTTTCCAGGGGGTCTCGCGGACAAGGGCGCCTTCTTTATCATATTCTTTTTCCAGACCGTCTCTGAGGCCGTTCAGATAGGGGGTTTCGATGAATTTTTTTGAACCGCGGTAGCAGATCTCCAGGCCGGTTAAAGTGCCGTCTTGCCAGGTCGCTTCGCGGATTAAAGTTCCGTTGGGCGCAAAGTGCTGCTGTATTCCCGAGAGCTTATAATCGGAAAAGTTGGAAAGGCTTTTGATTTGGCCGTTAAAATGGAAAGTGGTGCGGCTTTTCAGTTCGCCGTTTTCAAAGGCATCTTGGCTCAGAAGTGTGCCGGCTTCGTTGCGCTTAACCCTGATCCCCGAGCCGTCGGCAATGGAGGATTCCAATTTATTTTGCGGAGTAAAGTATTGGCCGGAGACAAGTTTTTCCATTTGGTATTCTTCAACGGAAAGCGGGGCTCCGTTTTTACCCCACAGGGTGATGGTGGTTTTTCCGTTTTCCTCATAGAGCTCTTCGCGGACAGGCTGGCCGGAAAGGTCAAAGCTGGTTTTTTTGCTCAGCTGGCCTTCGAGGTATTCGCTTTTTTCTTTTAAAGTGGCGGAGTTTGGATAGCTTAAAGTGCTGACGCCGTGCCGGAGGTTGTTTTTATAAGCGCAGGTTTGCACTGAACCGTCTGGAAAAGTGGTAACGATCTGTCCATTGCCTTTGCGCTCGTCCCATTCGGCCGGGCTAACTTCAAAGCCATATTTGTGAATGTATTTTTGGGAAACGGCGTTGTTAGCATCGCAGTTTTTATTACAGCAGCCGGCCAGGAAAAACAAACCGGCCAGAGCAAAAACGCTTTTATAGGACATGAACCGACCTCCTGAAAGAGTAATTAAATCTATTATTATAGAATTAACGATCTATTTTCAAGACGATAAAAACTTTTCAGTAATGGTTTTCATTATTTCCGAGTGCGTTTTATCCACTTCTTCAAAAAGAACGGTTTTTTTTCTATCGCGATAGACAAAGCGGAGGGTGAGATTAAGCGTGTGTTTTTTTTCGTCTTGGTATAGGTCGAGCAAGAAGTACTTTTCTAAAAGGGCTTGGCGGGACTTGAGTTTTTTCAGCTCGTCGAAAATCAGCTGAACCGGTTTTTCCCTGTCCCAGGCAAAGGTCCAGTCGCGCTCGGAGGCGGGAAAAGCAGGAAGCTCGACAAAAAGGGATTTTGCTTTTTGGAACTGAAACAATAAATGCGTATTGATTTCGGCAAAAAAGACCGGATCTTTCAGGTCCATCTGCCGGGTTAGCTTGGGATGGATCCGGCCGAAAGTGGCGATTTTGGCTTGGCCGCAGAGCAGGTGGGCCTGCTGGTGGGGGTGAAAGGAGCTGTGGTGCGAGGCGGTATAGGAAAAATGCTCCAGGCGAAGGCTGGAAAGCAGGTTTTCCAAAAGGCCTTTAAGATCGAAGAAAGTGCTTTCGGAAGGGGGTGAAAGAAAGTGGCGGGGCTCTTTTTTTCCGCTCAGGACCAAGGCTAAAACCGGCTCTTCGATAATGGTTTTTTCTTGGCGGAAATGCAGCTTGCTGAGCTCAAAAAAAGCGCAGTCGAAATTTTTCTGGGCCTGGTTATCCTTTAAAACTTCCAGATGGGAAGAAAGCAGGGTTGAGCGGAGAATGGAGTTGTCCTGGGACTTGGCTTTTTTAACTTCGATTACGGGATTGGAAGCCGGTTCTTTTTCTGCTGTCAGGCGGGCGAGTTTTAAAGAAATCAGATCCGGCGTAATAATCTCTTTCAGCCCCTGGGCGATCAGGTTTTTTTTGAGCTTTTCTTCAAAGATATAAAAGGGCGCGTCCATAACTGAAGAAGTGGTGAAATAGGGCCTTTTTCTTTCGATGTTGTTATAGCCGAAAAGCCGGGCGATTTCTTCAATTAGGTCGATCGGTTCTTTGAGATCAAGGCGGAAAGTTGGGACGCTGACGCTTAGCTTGCCGTCGGTTTTTTGGACTTTGAGCTCCAGTCTTTCCAGAAGGGCGGCGATCTCGCTGAAGCTGAGCTGCAGGCCTAAGAGTTGATTAACCCGGGCTTCTTCCAAAAGAATGGTTTTGGGCGGAAACTCGGTTTTTTTCAGATCGATAAAATCGCTGGCGATTTTCACTTCGGGAATTAATTTTTGGATCAAATGGGCGGCTCGTTTCAGGGCCTTGATGGTGGCGTTGGGATCAGTGCCTTTTTCAAAACGGTTCGAACTTTCGGTTCTCAGCTGCAGGGCGCGGCAGCTTTTGCGCACTGCAAGCGGATCAAAAGAGGCGGCTTCTAAAAAAAGCTTTTTGGTCTCCTCCGAGACGGCCGTATCGGCGCCGCCGAGAATGCCGGCTAGGACCAGCGGGCCTTTTTCGTCTTCGATTAAAATGGTGGCTTGGGGAATGGTGTGGGTCAGGCCGTCCAGTCCGAGGAAGGGGCTTTCTTTTTGGGCTTTGCCGACCGTCAGCGAGCGCTTTTGGATTTTATCGGCGTCAAAGCCGTGCAGGGGCTGGCCGGTTTCCAAAAGCACGAAATTTAAAATATCAACGATATTGTTGATCGGCTTGAAACCGCTTTTTTTTAGCCAGCCAGCCAGCCAGCCAGGAGACGGGGCGACGGTAAGATTTTCCAAATAAAGGCCGGAATAGCGGCGGCAGCTTTCGTCTTTCAGCTGAACTTGCATTTGGGAGGAGGTCTTTAAGGTCAGGCAAAGGGAAAAATCTGTGTCCGGATAGCGGACTTTTTGGTTGAGGGCGGCTCCAAGCTCGCGGGCGATGCCCAAAGCGCTTAAGCAGTGGCCAAGGTTGGGGGTTAAAGAGAGTTCTAAAACCGGATCGTGCAGATAATTCTCGAGCTT
>JBAZHS010000139.1:0-3502 GCA_041652275.1 Parachlamydiales bacterium | reverse complement strand
CTCGCAGTTTTTTATTACGACGGAAAAAACGTCGTGGTTGAACCTGCGCCACACTATTTTCGGCGAGGTGGTCAAAGGGATGGAAATTGTTTTGAAAATCGAAAAGAGCCCGGTTGGTCCCGGCGACCGTCCGGTTAAAGAGCAAAAGATTCTGAAAGCCTTTTTGAAATAGTTTTTTCCTCCAGTGGACAGCGTGGAAACCCGCCGCTTGATGCGGCGGGTTTCCACGCTGTTCCACATAAGGTTAAGAATTCTTCACGCAAGCAGCTTTGGCGGTTTTTTTAAGACAGGTCTGTATTTTGAGCTACCAGTTCAAGCGGGGGTATCCCAATCAGCGCAATTGGTTGAAAAGCCGATGGTCCGGCGCGGGTAAAAGAGCCGTTGTTTTAATGGGCGGAAAATAATATATTAAAAAGAAAAAAGAAGAAAAGAAGCATGCTTTTAAAAGATGTCGAGCTTTGTTTTAACCGGGCGGTCCACTACACTTTTTCCAAAAAAAAGTTCTGGATTATTTTTCCGGTGTTGATCTTGTGTGGCATTTTGATTGTCTTTTGCCGGGCTCTTTCGGTCGGTTCGATCAGCTGGATGGCGCTTTCAACGGTGTTTTTGCCGATCTTTTTATGTGCCGGAGTTCTGCTTGCTGTCGGCACTCTGCTATGCCGCATTTATTACCACGAGGTCAAAAGCCTGAAATTTCATATCCATGAAATTTTTAGCAAGTCGTTGGATCTGATTATCGGCACTGCTTACCTTTCCTTCCCGCCGATCTTAATTTACCTGCTGTTATGGGCTTTGGAAGGGATTTTTCTTTTGTTAAAAGAAATTCCGTCCGTCGGCCCTTACATGGGAGTTTTTTTGGCCGTGGCGCCTTTTTTAATTACGCTTTCCTCGATTCTTCTGGTGATTTTTTCTTTAGCCCTGCTGTTTTACGCCACACCTGTGATCGCTTTCCATGAAAAAGAAAAGTTTTTTGTTTTTAAGCGGATCCGGGAGATTACACGAGAAAATGTCTTTCGTTCCGCCCTGCTTTTTTTGCTGGCGGTCATTCCCTTGTCTTTAGTGCTTCTTTTACTTATTTTGGCGGCTTATTTGACCAACCTGCATTATGTTTTGGGACCGGGCCTTTTGGTGGTCACGGTCAAATGGTTTTTTATTATGATTCCCTTTTGTTTTTTTCTTTCCTATGCAGTCATTTTCTTTTTCAACTTTGCTTCCGAAAGCTATAACCTTTTAAGGAAAAACTAATTAACCGGGGAAAAGGGCTTTGGCCAGGCTGATTTTTTTAGGAACGGGTGATACGGCGGGAACGCCGATGATCGGTTGCAGCTGCCAGGTCTGCTCTTCCGGTTTAAAAGAAAACCAAAGGTTCAGGCCCTCGGTTTTAATCGAAGCTCAAAACAAACAGTATTTGATCGATATTTCTCCAGACTTCAGAGCCCAGGCGCTTTTTTGGGGCCTGAAAAAGATCGATGCGCTTTTGCTTACCCATGCCCATTATGACCATGTCGGCGGACTCGATGAGCTGAGGGCTTTTTACCTTGTGCAGAAAAAGGCGGTTAAATGCCTGCTTTCCAAAGCTTGCCTGCAAGAGCTGAAACAGCGCTTCGGCTATTTGTTTTTACCCAAAAAAGACCAGCTGCCCTTTACCCTGGAATTGAAAACCCAGGTCTTGGAAGAAGAGTTTGGCCGGACGGTTTTTGAAGGGCTGAAACTGACTTATTTTTCTTATTTTCAAAAAAATACCCCGGTTACCGGTTTTCGTTTTGGAACGCTGGCTTATGTTACTGATCTAAAGCAGTTTGATCAAAGATTGGTAGAAGCTTTGAGAGGCACGGAAATTTTAATTCTGGGCGCTTTGAAAGCAGAGTCTTCTTTTGGCCATCTCGGCTTTGAGGAAGGGTTGGCCCTGAGCCGGCAAGTGAAAGCAAAAAAGGTTTATTTGACGCATCTGTGCCATGAAGTCGACTATGTCAAAGCGACCGTTTCCCTGCCTTTGCATGTCCAGCTCGCCTTTGACGGTTTGCAAATTGAGTTTGACGATGCCCCTTGAAGCTTTTCCCAAGATCGGTAATCTGGGTTTGTTAACTGAAAAAATGCCGGTGGTTTTAGTGGGCTGTTTTCGCAGCGCTTTAGAAAAACCGCTTTGTTTAGAGTCTTTGGAAGAGCTCAAAGGCCTAGCGAAAACCTTCGGTTACGGGGTTTTGAAAACCGTCTGCTGTCCTTTGAAGGAGATTTCTTCTTACAGTTATCTGGGACGGGGCAAGGTCGAAGAGCTGAAAATTTTAGCTGAAAAAGAAAAGTTTTCTCTGTTTATTTTTGATGATGAGCTGAGCCCGAACCAGCAGCGTAATTTGGAACAAGAGCTGAAAGCGGCGGTGATCGACCGTACTGAGCTGATCATTGGCGTTTTTGCCAAAAGGGCCCAAACCAAGGAAGCCCGGCTGCAGGTGGCTTTGGCCGGCTATGAATACGAGCTGCCCCGTTTAAAAAGGCTTTGGACCCATCTTTCCC
This sequence comes from Parachlamydiales bacterium, assembly GCA_041652275.1. Lineage (GTDB taxonomy): Bacteria > Chlamydiota > Chlamydiia > Chlamydiales > SM23-39 > JBAZHS01. The sequence continues at coordinate 991 of JBAZHS010000139.1, read as the reverse complement.
GGCAAAGAACTGGAGGGGGCGGCGGCGGATATCTTAAAGGAGAGGGTGAAAGACAGCTGGAAATCGACAAGCGGATCATTAAAAGCAAGATCGCTTGTTTGAAAAAAAAGCTCGAGGAGATCAAAAAACAACGGGACCTGAAACGGAAGCAAAGGGTGCGCAAGAAAGTTCCAACCTTTGCAATTGTCGGCTATACGAACGCCGGCAAGTCGACGCTTTTAAAGGCGTTGACCAAGCGGGAAGTCTTGATTGAGGACAAGCTTTTTGCCACTTTGGACACGACGGCCGGCAGGGTTAGGCTGGCAGGCGGCATTGAGCTGGTCTTCATTGATACGGTTGGCTTTATCCGTAAACTGCCGCATACCTTGATTGCTGCTTTCCGCTCGACTTTGGAAGAGCTCAATTTCGCCGATTTTTTAATTCACCTGATCGATCTTTCCCATCCGGCGGCTGAAAGGCAGGCGGAAAGCGCTTTGGAAGTCGTCCGCTGTTTAAAGGCTGCGGACAAGCCGATGATTACGGTTTTAAATAAGGCCGACCTGGTAAAGGACCCAGAAAAGATTTTAAAGTTTAAAATCAAATATCCCTTTACAGTGGCGCTTTCGGCTTTAAAACAAGAAGGACTGGAAGCGCTTGTGGAGCTTGTCAAAGGGAAAATTGCTTCTTTGTATAAAATGGTTAAATTAAAAATTCCCCAGAGTCATTATAAGCTGGCGGCTTTTGTAATGCAAAACGGCCGTGTGGTAAGCCAGGAATATGCAGAAAATGATCTTTTGCTTGAAGTTGAAATCCCTTCCGGTTTGGAAAAAAAGCTCTGGGAATTTAAAGTTTTAAATTAACAGGCTGTTAAAAAAAAGCAAAACGGAAGAAAAGGGAAAAAAGAGAAAAAAATTTTCTAGAACTAAAGAGTCGAGCCTGAAGAACTCTAAAAAACCTATTTTTTCATAGAGAAAAAAGCTGATTTTAAAGCATTTTTTTGATATATTATTTG
>JBAZHS010000138.1:1570-3630 GCA_041652275.1 Parachlamydiales bacterium | reverse complement strand
CGTGATTGAAATTATGGCCTGTCCCGGCGGATGCATCGGCGGCGGCGGACAGCCTTATCCGCCCAGGGGCTATACTTTCCTCGATCCGGCGCTTTTGGCCAAAAGGGCTTCCGCCCTCTATAAGATCGATGAACATAAGCAAGAGCGGGTTTCACTGGAAAGCCCGGTGATCAAAAAGCTTTATTCCGAGCTGTTAAAAGAGCCTGGCTCCGAGATTGCCCACAAGCTTTTGCATACAACCTATCAGCCTAAATTTCCCAGGGGGATCTAATGGTTTTTACCGGAACAAAAGACGAGATTCAGAAAAAAGCGAAAAAAGTGCTTGGAAAAGAGCTGACGGCCTTTATTGAAAAAGCCCTTCAAGATCCCCATCCGCGCTCACTTTTGATCGCGGTCTTGCACCGGGTCCAGGAAGAGCTGGGTTATTTATCGCAAGAAGCCATGGAAGCTGTGAGCGTTTTAATGCAGATCCCGACAGCTAAAATTTCCGGGGTGGCGACTTTTTATCATTTTTTTAACTTGAAAAAACAGGGTAAATATGTAATTGCCGTCTGCCTTGGCACGGCCTGCCATGTCAAGGGCGCCGACAAGATTGTTAAAAAATTCGAAGAAGAACTTGGTATTAAAGCCGGAGAAATGACCAAAGATGGACTTTTTAGCCTGGAAGGGGCCAGATGCCTTGGCACCTGCGCTCTGGCTCCGGTGGTCAAGATCAACCAGCAGGTTTATCCGCAGGTAACTGCCGACATGGTGCCGAAAATTTTGGAAAGTTATTTTCAAAAAGAAAAAAAACCGTCCTAGCTTTTAACGCCCTTTGGAAGCCTTGTTTTTAAACGCCAGCTTGCTGGCGGGATTACGGAAATTGTTTTGAAATTTCGGTCCCTTGTTCAGCTTTTCAAATTTGTTTTTTTGATTGAACTTGGGTTCGGCCTTCGGTTGGAAAGATTCCTCTGGTTTTAAAGAAGGTTTTTTTTCGGCTGTTTCAATGGCAGCCTTTGGTTTGGGTTTTTTATTGCTTTCAGGCATAAAGCCTCCCGGTTGAAAAATTAAATTTTAAAGTTCTGTCCTTCAGTTTAATCTTACCCGTGTTTTTTCGCAAAGAGCTCTAAAAAGCAAAGTTTTTAAGATTTAAAGATAAAAAAGCGTCTGATTCATAAACTCCTTGCCTTTCGAAGCAAGATCTTTTAATTTGAGGTTTTAAAGCCAGAGAGCTGGTTTTAGTTTATGCTTTCAAGCAAAGGAAGGATCTGTGATTAAAAATATCGGACTGATAACGCCCGGAGGCGATGCTTCGGGCATAAATTCTTGTCTTCGGGCGGTGGTTAGGGAAGCTTTTCACCATAAACTGAAGGTTTTTGGCATTTACGACGGCTACCAGGGCCTGTTTGACAATAACATCAAACCGTTGGATATCGCTTCGGTCAGCGGCATTATCCACCAGGGTGGAACCATTCTTAAAAGCACCCGCTGTGCGGAGATCAGGACTCCCAAGGGCCTGGAAAGGGCAGCCAAAAGGCTTAAAGAGCACAGGATTGATAGTTTGATTGTTATCGGCGGCGACGGATCTTTCCGTTCGGCTTTGAAATTGGCCCAAAAGGGCATTCCCGTGATTGGCATTCCAGCGAGCATTGATAACGATATTTACGGCACCGAAGAAACCATCGGTTTTGATACGGCCATGAATGTGGCTGTAAGTGCGATCGATCGGATCCGCGATACCGCCGCCAGTTTCAACCGGATCTTTTTGGTCGAGGTGATGGGCCGGGATAACGGCTTTTTGGCTTTAAGTGTTGGTCTGGCTAGCGGCGCCGAATACATTTTACTGCCGGAAATCAAAACTGACTTGAAAGAGCTTTGCTCTGATTTGAAAAAAGCCAAGATGAAAGGCAAAAAATCAGAGATCATTATTTTTGCCGAAGGAACCGGCGATGTTCGCAAAATAGCCCGAACCATTGAAAGGCAAACTGGAACTCCGGTTAGAACTTCCAGCCTGGGCTATATTCAACGGGGCGGAGCGCCCTCTGGCCGGTCAAGGATTTTAGGCACCCTTTTCGGCGTTT
>JBAZHS010000138.1:677-1541 GCA_041652275.1 Parachlamydiales bacterium | reverse complement strand
ATGCCGTCCAATTAATTAAAAAGGGAAAGTCCAACCGGCTGGTGGTTTTAAAAAACGGTCAGATCGGCGATATGCCGCTTGCGGCTTCGACCGAAGGGAAAAAGCGAATTGACAATGCTCTTTGCGACTTGATCCGCCATCTTTCCAGATAGCTGGTTGTTTTTTTGCTTTGATCTGGCGAGATTGATCATTGCACAGCTTCAAGCCGCTCCCTCTTTCAGCTGGAAGATGTTCGAAAATTTCGGTAGATTGAGCGGCTTTAGAAAGCATAGAATCTGTTCAGAGCTTGTGGCGAAAAATCGATAACTTTTAAGCGGTAAATGTTTAGGGAGTTTTCAGTTGCCGGTTCTTTCTTCGGATGATCAGACTTAAAACCGGCGGGGTGATCAGGGTGGTCAAAATGACCATGATCACGCCGATGGCAAAGATCTGGGGGTTGACGACGCCGAGCTTTTTACCGACATTGAGAAAGATTAAACCGACTTCCCCTCGGGGGGCCATGCCGACGCCGACCAGCTTGTGGTCTATATTTTTTCCGGACACATAGCCGCAGGCCAGTTTTCCCAAAAAGGCAATTGCAGTAATGATCAGGGCTAGGAAAACCGTCTGGAGGTCGAAAAAGACCCGGATGTCGACCTGCAGTCCGGTATAAACAAAGAACAGGGGGACGAAGAAATAGCCGATGGTTTCAATCATGTTTTCCAAATGGTGTTCTTTTTTGTCTTTGGCTTCCTGCTCCATTTCATGGACAAGCTTGGGGAAATGGTTGCCGGTTTTAAGTTCTTTGACCCAGCTGTTGATCTTTCCGACCAAATCAGGTGCGGAGAATTGCTTAAAATGCACCGGCTCTAAAATCAGTCCGGC
>JBAZHS010000138.1:0-667 GCA_041652275.1 Parachlamydiales bacterium | reverse complement strand
TGCCAATCCGGCAATGGCCCAGGCGGCGTAGGCAAAAGCTCCGCAGAAGACCAGGGCCAGGGTGGTTTTCATGCCGATGCCGTGGTGGACGCGGGCGGCCCAGCTGCCAAGGTATGGGGCCAGAGGGCGGGCTAAAAAAATGGCCAGGGCGAAGAAGGCCAGGGCCTTGGAGCAGAGGATTAAAATGTCTAAAAATTCAACGTGGCCTTCCGCTACAATGCCTCCGACAATGGCCAGGATCAGGAGGCCCAGGACATCGTCAATGACCGAAGCGCCCAGGACAATTTTGGCTTCCTTGGTATTGAGGATGTTCAGGTCTTGGAAAACGCGGCTGGTAATGCCGACCGAGGTAGCCGTTAAAGTGGCGCCTAAAAACAGGCAGGTGCTGCCGCTGATGCCGGGGATGAGTATTTTAGCAGCCAGGTAGCCGCCGGCGAAGGGTAAAATAACGCCGACAGAAGCGACGATCAGCGCTCTTAGTCCGACATGCTGCATTTCACGGAGGTTGGACTTTAAGCCGGTTTGGAATAAAAGCAGCAGTACGCCAATTTCCGCAATTCCGCTTATTAGCGGATCATGGGAAAGGTTTAAAAGTCCGCTGAACAGAGGTAAAAAGGCTAAAGCCGCCAATAAAATACCCATGACGAGCTCTCCGAGGACGGCCGGT
>JBAZHS010000137.1:0-3695 GCA_041652275.1 Parachlamydiales bacterium | reverse complement strand
TTCATTAGCCGATTCTAAAAATTAGACGCCAGCTTTTTTATAATCCGGCAAAGGCTAAAAAAACCGCCGCCGCCTGGGAAACATTCAAAGAATCGATCCGGCCCTTTAAGGGAATTTTCACAATTCCGTCGGCCAAGCTCCGGATCAGCGGCTGAACCCCCTTGTCCTCGGAGCCCAAAATCAGCAGGGTCTTGGCGGAAAATTCATACTGAAAAAGGCTTTTAGCTTTCAAATCGGCATCGGCTACGATTGCCTCAAAGCCGGCTTTTTGAAAGCGCTTGACGCTTTCGGCCAAATTGGCGACCTGAATAATTTCCAAAAGCTCCGAAGCGCCGGAACTGACCTTGGTCACCACCGGCGTAATTTCACAGCCGCGGTTTTTGGAAAAGACCAAAACCGCCGCGCCAAAGCACTCGGCCGCCCTTAAAATTGCCCCGAAGTTCTGCGGATCAAAAACGGAATCGAGCATAATCGCCAGTTCTTTTTTTTCCGTTTGCACGCTTCGTTCCAGATACAGTTTTAAATCTAAATAATTTCTGGGCTTTAATTCAGCGACAAACCCCTGGTGCGACTCGGACAAGACCAGATCAAAAAGCTTTTTTTTGTGGGTATATTCCACAGGCAGGCCCTGTTTTTCAATCAGCTCGAGAATCTTTTTCGAGCGTACATCGCCAGGCGCCTGCAGAGCATAAACCCTTATAATCCGCTCGGGCGTAAAACGTAAAACCTCCCACAGCGAATTGCGTCCGATCAGATAGTTCTTCATGGCTTTTTCCTTATATGTGTTTAATCAAACAGTTCTTCGCCCTATTATTCCAAATTCCCCTAAATGAAGATACCTTTCGCTTAAAAAGCCGGCCTTTAAAGGGGCCGGGGCCGCCTGCGCCAGTAGCCCGGGCCGTAATCATAAGTCAGCTCCGTATCTTTGACAACCGGACCCAGGGTCCTTAAAAGAATGTGCATCACGCCGCCGCCATAAGCGCGCAAAAGCTCTAAATTGGGGGCCGGGCTATGGTTGATAAACCGAGCGGCATTGCCGGAAGTTTTGGCATCAATGGTAAAAGGGCTCTTGCCGGTTAAGTCCATCGGGTATTCAAAACAGTACGCATTAGCCCGGTCCAAAGGTTTAAAATGCCTTCTTACCAGGCCGGCATACTCGCCGATAAAAGTGCCTGCTTCCAGATCTTTTTCGGCAAACAGGCCAAAGCCTTTGTAAGGTCCGGTCCATTTTAGGTAAACGGGCGGCTGGCAAGCGCCCTGCATTTCAGTTGCATAGTAAAGACCAAACCACTCGTCTTCCCGGGTGATCTCTTCGAATTTGCGGGCCCGAAAACAGCTGTGCACCACTTTTTTTAACGAACGGGGGCTTTCAAAATAAAGGCCGTCGACAAACTCGATTTCAAAGAGCTGTTCCAGCTCGGCCCGCGCCAGGGCTTTCAAACGGCCGTTTTCCCAGATTTTCAAACGGCCCGCAAAGGGCCGTTTCTTTAAAAAAAAAACCGCTTCGGGAAAAACTTTCTGCAGCTTTTTTCGATCTTGCCAATACTCTTTCAGCCACTGCATAAAAAACGTTCCTTAACAATCCGCTTAAATTTCCAATCTCAAGACGGCTTTTAGAAAAAAAACCGCCCGGCGCCGGCTTTAAAACTGAATCGGCCCGGGGCAAAGGTAATCATCGGCGTTTTCCCATTTTAAGCGCCGGCGGCAAAAAAGCTGAAAATCACGGCCCTTTAAATCTACCAGCGCTTTTTGGACCACCGGTTTTTTTTGACCCTTCCGCTCTTCAAGTTTCATCAAAGAGACCAGCGGCACTCCAAAGGGCTGCCAGGCTCCGGTAAACTTTTTCAGGCCCTTTAAGGCCGCCATATAGCCTGTCTTGCCCGCCTGAATTAAGGCCGCCGCCAAAAAACCCAGGCTATAGCAGTAATCGGCATCAAAATTAGTCGGCAGAGCCGAGCGGCCCTCATAGCCCAGAAAATGGGCCTGGGCCTTAAACTTAAGGCCCCTGGCTTTCATCTGCGAAAAGACCAGCTCCATAATTAATTTTTCAGTTTCAATCTGGGAGACCTGGACATTGCCGTGGGGATCGCGGTCGCAAAGCAGCTGCGTCTGGATCAAACGGGGCATCTGCTGAAAACAAAGGCGGCTGGAAGCGCTTAAAAGCGGCTGGATTTTTTCCATCTGCACAGCAGCGGAATCAGGCGTTTCGACCTTCAAAAAGCTGCTGTCCGAAGCCAAAATCCGGTTCAGCTCGCCAATTAAGCGTTTCACTTCAGGAATAAACTCGATCAGCCCTTCCGGAATCAAAACCACCCCGTAATTTTTGCCGTGCCGGATCCTTTTTTCGATCTTCCGGCAAAGCCCGTCGATCAGCTCTTTTAAAGAAAGCTTTCTGTCCCTGATCTCTTCGGCAATAAAAGCAAAATTAACCTGTGTTTTCAAGGCGCACTCTAAAGTAACATGCGAAGCCGAGCGCCCCATCAGCTTGATAAAATGGTAATATTTTTTTGCTGAAAGCGCATCTTTGGCAATATTGCCGATCAGCTCGGAATAAACTTTGGTCGCCGTATCAAAGCCAAACGAGTTTTCAATCCAAAAAGACCTTAAATCGCCGTCGATGGTCTTGGGAATGCCGACAACTTTCGTTTTCGCTTTATGCTTTAAAAAATATTCCGCCATCAGAGCCGCGTTAGTGTTGGAATCATCACCGCCGACAACAACAAGGCCGTCCAAATCGAGCCTGCGGACGCAGGCTAAAGCCGCTTCCAGCTGCTCTTCCGTTTCGATTTTCGTCCGTCCGGAGCCTAAAAAATCAAAGCCCCCCTGGTTGCGGTAAAATTTTAAAGCTGGAGCGACAACCGCTTTGGTTTTGCCTTCGACGAGCCCGGAAGGCCCGCCTAAAAAACCAACCAATTGCGCCTGGGGATGGATCTTTTTTAAAGCATCGAAAAGACCGGAAACGACATTGTGGCCGCCCGGCGCCTGCCCCCCGGAAAAAAAGACGCCGACCTTCAAGGGCCGTCCGGGGATTTGCCTGCCCCGTTTGAATTCCACCAGTTCCGAATCAGCAAGCTGTGAAAAAAAAGGCCTTACCCCGGGATCGGTTTTCACCTTGTTTTTTAAACCAACTGCCTGAAGTTTTGGAAGCGCTTTTAAAAGACCCGGCATTCTAGGTTGATATTTCAAGCGGGCTGAGGCCAAAGGGGAAAAAGAACCTGGCATATTTTTTACCTGGTTAATTGCTTTTTTTTATTTTTAGCATACTTAGCCATAAAATAGTCCAAAAATCCCATTTTCAGCCAAAGGCTGCTTGCGCTTTTTGGTTTTTCTTGCCATACTTTTACCTTTTTTCCCAAATTAGTTATAAATTTAGGCGTTTTAAATGAATCAACCAACAAGCTTGAAAATGCTTAAGAACAAATTAAGATTGCCTGAAAAAGTTCGAAAGCTTGACAATTAACCGTTTTAAACTGTGACCTTGCCCCATTTGTTAGTCCAGCATTAGGTAGACGTTCCAGTTAGTTTAGCCTCTTCCAGAGAAAGAGGAACATGCAGGAAGTGGCTAGCTACTTCGCGCGGCGTCCGTCCATCGAGAGCACTGTGAGGACGGCATTCGTTATAGTCTTTTCTCCATTTTTCAATCAACATTTGAGCTTCACTCAGGCTGATGAAAAAATGTTCATTTAAACATTCGT
>JBAZHS010000136.1:0-3696 GCA_041652275.1 Parachlamydiales bacterium | reverse complement strand
CGACTTGGCCGCCTCAGGTTTGATTGACAATCATCTGATCATTCCCCGCTGTATTATTAAAGACCTGTATACTCTCGCCGAAAGCCTGGATGAGAACCTCAAAGCCAAAGCGCAGCGTTCCCTGGAAACCCTGAAAAAACTCGAAGAATTTAGCGGTTTCGAGATCCGCTACGCCGAAAGCGATTTTTCCGAAACCAAAGAACAGCCCGGCAAACTGGTCAAACTGGCCCGGCAAATCGATGCCAACCTTCTGACCGCCGATATTTCCCGGGTTCAAATGTCCGCCATCGAAGGGGTTAAAATCATCAACCTGCACACGCTTTCCCATGCTTTAAAGCCCTTGATGAGCGCCGGAGAAAAGCTCAGAATCAAGATCCAGCGCTACGGCAAAGAGCCCAACCAGGGCGTCGGCTATCTGGAAGACGGCACAATGGTCGTCGTCAACGGCGGCGGCGATTTTATCGCCCAGACGATCGACTGCCTGGTCCTTTCGGTCAAGCATACCGCCTCCGGCCGGATCATCTTTTGCAATGTCTCGGAGAACTTAAAACCAGCTTACACCGTCGAGAGCACTTATGAATAACCCCGGACTGGGCACAGATATTTTGGAAATCAGGCGTTTGCAGGAAGCTTTAAAACGCACTCCCAAAATGCAGGAAAGGCTGTTTTCTGAAAAAGAGCTGAAATATTGTTTATCTTACGGACCGGCGGCCATCGTCCATTTAGCCGGCCGGTTTGCCGCCAAAGAGGCTGTGGCCAAAGCGCTTGGCGTAGGCTTTGGCAAGGAACTTTCCTTTTTAGACCTGGAGATCCTGAACGATGAAAAAGGACGGCCGGTCGTCTTTTTATCCCCAAGGGCCCAAAAAAAATTCACCCGGAAAATTTCACTTAGCATCAGCCATTCCAAAACCATGGCCCTGGCTTTTGCTTTGGCCTTCTAGACCACGCCCCCCCCCAAAAAAAAAATTAAAAACTAAAACTGACCAGATAGCTGCCGGAATAATTATTAACGCTTTCCGGAGCTCTTTTAGCAAACACCCGTCTTTTATATTCAAACGCCAAAACCCCGGCGCCGGCCAGGCGGTAGCCGATCTTAAAGCCTAAATCAATGGCTTTGGCCCGGATCGAGCCATAGCCGCGGAAATGGCTTAAATTAACATGCCTGTGGCAGCCATAGCTATGATAACCCTCGCCGAAAAAAGCCCAGCGGAAAGCTTCTTCATGGTTGCCTTCAAAGGCTAATTTGCAGCGCACCCAAGGAGAGCCTTTGTCGGCAATTCCAAAACCGCCGTTGCCCCAAAGGCGGAAACGCCAGCTTTCATCTTTAGAAAATTCTTTGCCCAAAGCCAGGGTTCCCTCAAAATTGGCAATTCCCGGATAAAACGTCGTAATATCATGGGTAAAGCTCTTGGAAACGCCGCGAAAATTAATGCCGACGGCCAAAGAGAGCGGATCGCCGACAATATCGTCCAAAAAAGAATAGCGGGTCTGCAAGGCCGCAGAGCGGAAAGTAAAACTATGGGCCCGGTCGGCCATTAATTCCAGGTCCAGATCAAGATCGACCTCTGGAGAAAACGGAAATTCCAGGTTCAAATAGGCCAGATGATCATTTTCTTTATAATTTAAAGGTGAGCTCGCGCTTTCAACTTTGGAAAACCGGGAAAAAGTATATTTGGTAAAAAAAGAAAACTCATAAACATTGCCGAACCAGGGAGGCAGCTCAACGGAAAAAAGCGCTGTTTGCCCCAAAAACCATAAACCAAAAGCAAAACAGGCCAGCTTTTTCATTGATTGGAAAATCCTTTGGCGGAAAGCCACCGTTCCGCATCGATCGCCGCCATGCAGCCGGAGCCGGCGGCGCTGATCGCCTGACGGTAAACAGGATCCTGAACATCGCCGGCGGCAAAAACACCTGCCCGTGAAGTAGAAGTGCCTTTTTCCGTCAGAATATAGCCGGCCGGATTAAGCTTGAGCTGTCCATTTAAAAACCCGGTGTTAGGCTGGTGGCCGATAGCAAAAAAAACACCGGAGGCCGCCTTTTCAAGCGTTGTTTTGGAAACCAGGTCCCTAATCGCTACCTGCTGAACCATCTTCGAGCCGGAAATCCCGATCAGCTCGCTGTTCCAAAGCACCTTAATCTTGGGATGGCTCAAAACTCTTTTGGCCAAAACGGCCGAAGCGCTGAAGGCCTCGCGCCGGTGGACAATATAAACCAAAGAAGCGAATTTAGTTAAAAAAAGCGCTTCTTCCATAGCGCTGTCGCCGCCGCCGACAACAAAAAGCTCTTGAGAGCGGAAAAGCGGCAGGGCGCCGTCGCAAATGGCGCAGGCAGAAACCCCTTTCTGCCAAAACGCTTCAACTCCGGGAATTTCCAGCTTTTTAGCTCTTGCTCCGGTGGCAAGGATCAAACACCGGGCCTTCATCGTGGTTTTTGAGCCGCTAATTACAAAAGGCGCTTGGCCCAAATCCACGGAAAGCACTTCTTCTTGCAAGATCTCAGTTCCGCATTTTAAAGCTTGTTTTTGACATTTATCCATGAGATCAGGTCCCAGGACGCCCTCCGGAAACCGGGAAAATTCTCCACCAACGCCGTCGTCATCAGCTGGCCGCCGGCCTCTAATAGCCCGCTAAAAAGCACCGGCGCAAGATCGGCCCGGGCCGCGTAAATGGCCGCCGTATAGGCCGCCGGTCCGGAACCAATAATTACTAAACGGGCCGGGTTCATAATTTTCCTTTGGTTTAATTAGCCCTCCAACATAATACGAACCGGGATTTTTTTTAAATTTTTTCTTACTTTCCCTTGTAAAAACAGTAGTAGATAATCGCTTTTTATGTAAAAATAATTCACTTGTTTTAATATATAAAAAACTTATGCTGAAAGCAGGTCGAAAAGAAAAAAGACAAAGGGTTTTCAAGTAAAAAAATGAAAAGTTTCCTCTGCCGGGCCTTTGGCTTATATCCCGGCGAAGACAAAAACGTCTGGCGTTTTGTTTTGTTGGCTCTTTTGGCGGCCTTCGGCAGCTCGATTGCGGAAATCCTTTCCATCTCCCTTTTCGTGGAAAAGGTCGGCCCCGCCTCGCTGCCCTTTGCTTTTATGATCACCGCCTGCATCCTGATCGGAGCCTCGGCGCTTTTTTTATATTTTTTAAGAAGGACCGCCCCGAGCCGGATCCTTTCCAAAGTCCTCAGCATAGCGGCCGCCGCTTATCCCATTTTCGCCCTGATTTTAATCAGCTGCAGCCCGGGAAACTGGTTTTGGTATCTTCTGCAGATTGTAACCTACAGTTTTGTAGCGGCCTTAATTGCCAGCTACTGGACTTTTTTAGATGAATACCATGACCTGCAGGACGCCAAAAGAGTTTATGGTATTTATAATGCTTCTTTTTTTGTGGGCTACATTTTATCCGGCAGCCTGATCAATTTAACTTTTGACAAAATCGGACCGATCCCGCTTTTTATGCTCGTCGGCCTGCTGATGGTGCCGGCCATCTATCAGATCGGCTCCATCAACCGGCGGATCCGGCCTGTAGAAGATGATGCGACCGAGGGGCTGCTCGTCGGCGGCAAAAAAGGGGTTCTGCACCTGCTTCGCCTTTTTGTTTCCTCCCCTTATACTATTTTTTTGGTTTCCACCAGTCTTTTGGTCCAGCTGATGCGGACAACCACCGAGGTCAGCTGCATGGAAACCTTCGGCAA
>JBAZHS010000135.1:0-3717 GCA_041652275.1 Parachlamydiales bacterium | reverse complement strand
GGTGTTTTATATAGCGATTCGCCCGCTTCCCGGGCCAAAGCCCAGGGCGTGCTGTTCTATGGCTGCTCTGTCAAAAGCACCTTCTGGCGGAACTTTAACCGCTACCGCCATTTGCTCACCCCCTGGGCCAAATATGAGGGCTATTCCGATCCACTGGTTGCTGCCGACCATGTTTACATTTTCAGCATCGCCGACGGCTTTCACCGGCTGGACCTGGTAAAGGTCGGTTTGAAAAACACCCTGATCTCTTTAAAACCGCAGAAATTCCTGCCGACTTTTGAAATTGATCTTTACTCACAGGCCTTTTTGAGAAAAGAAGTCCGGCTGATTTCCTTTCCCAAAGGTTATGTGGACTTCCGATGGTCCCTGCCCTCCTTCTCGGTTTTAAACCAAAACTGCTGGAACATCGAATATAAAGTTTTGGACTATTCCAAGCTACGCCTGGGCTGGACGGCTTCCAGCGCCCTGGCCATCGCTTTCGAATACCGCTACCGCTCCCAGTATGCCTGGCGCAAGGCCATGGAAGACAACTTTATTTTAGATGCGGCACGGGAAGTCAGCGCTCTTTTAGATTCTTCCGTTTCCGACAGGAGAAACACGATCCTGACCCATGCGTATTGGAAAATCAATTCCTACCTGTCTTTAGAGGCCCAGTCCCGCCACGGCTTCAAGCGCCAGGGCGAGCCGGCCTATAACGCCTGCCAGATCGATCTTTTTTTTCTACTTTCCTCCGCCTGGAAAATCAAGCTTTCCTACCAGTACACCAAAAGCGATCCTTACCGCATTACCTTCGACTATTACCTGTTGAAACTTTGATACCGCACTCTTATCGGCGGCAGATAATTAGAAACCTTAATTTTTAACTCATCTGCCGGTAAAAAACTTTTTGCATTAAAAATACTATGCCGGCCGTTGTTTAAAAAAAAGCTTTGCCTGTACAAAAGTCCGGATCCGGCCTACAATTTTTACATGAGCTACTTTAACCTGCTTAAATTCGCCCACAGCTTATGGAAAAAAAAACTGCTCAAAAACAGCCGGGTCATTGACGCTACCGCCGGCAACGGCCACGATACAGCAGCTTTGGCCCAAATGCTCGGCAAAGGCGAACTCTTTGTTTTCGATCTGCAAAAAACCGCCCTTGAAAACACTAAAAAACTGCTGCAGGCAAAAGGGCTTTGGGAACAGCCGGCTTTAAAAATCCATTGTTTTCAGAAATCGCATGCCGATTTTGATCCGCTGATCCAAAAAGGCTCAATTGATCTTGCCGTTTACAACCTGGGCTATTTGCCCCATGGCGACAAAAACCTGACGACAAAAACCGCAACTACCCTGTTAAGCCTGGAACGGGCGCTTAAACTTTTAAAGCCTCAGGGCGCTTTGAGCATTGTAGCCTATCCGGGACACCCGGAAGGCGTCCAAGAGTCCCGGGCGGTAGCGCTGTGGTTTGAGAACCTGAAAAACCAGGAAAAAATTAAGGGCCGGCTTTTCTTTTCTGCTTTAAGCGAAAAGGCCCCCCGCCTTTTCTGGCTGGAAAAAACCTAAAAAACTTTGCAGTTCAATCAAAAAAAACTTATCCAGGGCGCTTCAATCCCCGGATTTATACCGAAGAAACTTCAAAAACCGAAATTTCTCCATAAGAACCGCCGCTAAATTTTGAATCACATCCGATAAATTTATAAAAAGCAGGTCAGCAAATCAAAAAAGCGAACGGCATCTGGTCTCTTTCATAAAAAAGATGGAAACAAGGCTCGCCATAAGCCCGATCGGAAGCACCAGAAAAGCCCTTAAAAAAGCCGCGGCCGAATAAGTCCGGCAAAGGCCGAAGGCGCAATTTGGCTGAGAAGAAGCGCCGTCCAAAAGCGCTCCGACCAAAGGCAGGCCGGCCCCATAGCCCAGGCCGACAACGATCAAAACGGCCAGCCCTGAAGCCGTCGCCGAGAGCTTGGCCGGGTTGCTTTCGGCAATCAGCGGATAGCCCAAAACCTGGGAGCCGGAAAAAAAACCGATCAAAAAAAAGAGCAGGTAAAGGGAAAAAAGCGACAGATGCAAGCTGAAAAGCAAAACCAGCAAAGCGGCCAGGCAGCCCAGGGCGCCCAAAAACATCACCGGTTTCCTTCTTTGAAAAAAATCGGACAAAAAGCCAAAAACAGGCGCTCCGGCAATAACCCCTAAAAAAAGCATCGAAACGACCCCGGCGGCCGTCAGCCGGTCCAGATAAAAGACATCGCTCAAATACATGATCCCGAAAAGGGCCCCGAAAAGGGCTAGCGGCAGATTAACCTGGCAGATAAAAAAACCGCCCAGCCAGTTCTGCGGTTTTTTAAAAACCAGTCTGAGGCTGTCGAAAAAAGACAAACGCTCCGCTAAGTCGTCTTTGGCAATCCGGGGGTCCTGAACAGCCCAGAAGATCAAAGAAGCCACCACGATTCCCAGGACCGCCACCGCCAAAACCGCCGGGCGCCAGCCAAATCGGGCCGTTAAAAAAGCCAGCGGGACCTGGGCGGCAACGCCGCCTAAAAAACCAATCGTAAAAATCAGGGAAGAAGCCAGGGCCAGCTTTTCTGTCGGCAAAAGAAAAAAGGCCAGCTTTAAACAGGCAACCAAACCAAAGGCCATCATAATGCCGGCCAAAAAACGGCCTAAAGCCGCCAGCCACAAAGCCGGGGCCAAAGCAAAAACCAGCGTCCCCAAAACCGCCAGGGCCATATTGAAAAGCATCAGTTTTTTAACGGAAAAACGATCTAAAAGCAGTCCGGCCGGCAAAATAAAAAGCATGTTGGCATAAAACGAGGAGGCTCCCAGCCAGGCAATCTGGGCGGAAGAGGCCTGAAAGCTTTTCAACAGCTCGTGGTTTAAAGCGGTCATCAGGTTAACCTGCACTAAGCTGTAAAAGAAAAAAAAAGCTCCGGCAAGAACCATCAGCCATTTTTTAAAATTCGCTTTTTGCATAAGCCCCCGTTTGAAAAGTTAAAAAACCAAAATTCAAAGAAGCCTTTTTTAGTTTTAGCAAGCCCAAAAACTACTTTTCTTTCCTGGTCACAATACTTACCGATTGCGAAGATCCCAAACGGGTCGCCCCGGCTTTCAGCATTTTTACCGCATCTTCATAAGTCCGAATTCCGCCGGCGGCCTTGACTTCCAGGCCCTCGCCGGCAACCGCTTTTAAAAGGGCCACATCTTCTTCGCTGGCACCCTTTTCGGCAAAGCCGGTAGAGGTTTTGACAAACGCCGCTCCCGCCACCTTGGCCAAAGCGGCAGCGATCACTTTTTCATCCCGGGTCAGATAGCAGGTCTCCAAAATCACTTTCACCGGCACCGGCCGGACTTCATCGATAACCGCCAAAAGATCCTGAAACACCGCTTCATAGTCTTTAACCTTTAAAGCGCCGATATTGATCACCATATCAATCTCTTTGGCTCCGGCTAAAACGGCCTCTTTGGCTTCAAAGGCCTTGGTCGAGCTCTGCGAAGCACCCAAGGGAAAGCCGACCACGGCAATCGGCAAAACATCTCCCTGGCCGGCCAAAAGCTCGGCGGCATAGCCTATCATAGAAGGGTTGACGCAGACCCCCTTAAAACCGTATTGGACCGCTTCCTGGCAAAGCTGTTCAACTTCCGCTTTGGTGGCATTCGGCTTTAAAAGGGTATGGTCGATAAAACGGGCCAAATCAGCTGCTTTCATATAAAACCTTTTGGTTTAACCCAAAAAATAACCCA
>JBAZHS010000134.1:0-3884 GCA_041652275.1 Parachlamydiales bacterium | reverse complement strand
TTCGGCGATTTGGAAATTGAGCTCTTTGCCGAAAAGAACCGGTTTGGCCAGTTCTAAATAATAAGCGCAGAAATCGTTCCAGAAAAAGTCATAAAGCACAAGGGTCGCCTTATCGAACTCGCATTTCTCCAGATGGAGGGTTTCTTTTTGAATGGTTTGGTTTAATTTGCCCAGTATCCAGTGGTCCTCGAGATTAAAAAGATCGGTTTTCAGGCCTTGTTCCAAAGCTTCTTGGCCCAAAGAACTGGTGTTTTGCAAAACAAACCTCGATCCGTTCCAGAGTTTGTTGGTAAAGTTTTTGTATTCTTCAAAGCGCCGAAGGTCTAGATCAATTTGGCTGGCATGGGTAGCGGAAGCGCTGAGCGCCAGGCGCATGGCATCGGTGCCATATTTTTCGATGATGGCCAGAGGATCGATGACATTGCCCTTGGATTTGCTCATTTTCTCCCATTTGAAGGATACATCGGAGGGGATCGGAGCTCCCAGGTCATACTGGCTTTTTTCTTCAATGCCGGCGTAAGTGACCGAGCCGTCCGGATCTTTTCGCCAGTAGGACTTGCCGTAGATCAGGCCGTGGATGAAGGTCTGGCGGAAAGGGACCTTTTTTAGGACATACTGGCTCATTAAGATCATGCGGGCGATCCAGAAAAAAAGGATGTCGTGGCCGGTGACGAGAATGGAGGTGGGATAGAATTTTTTCATTTCCGCCGTTTTTTTCGGCCAGCCCATGGTTGAAAAAGGCCATAGGGCCGAAGAGAACCAGGTGTCCAAAACATCTTCTTCCTGTTTCCAGTTTTCTGGATGTTTTTTAACCTGCTTAGGTTCGCCGGGTCCGGTATAGCAAAGAATTTTATCCGGATCTTTTAAATTGTACCAAATCGGGATCCGGTGGCCCCACCACAGTTGGCGGGAAATGCACCAGTCGCGGAGGTTGTCGATCCAATGGAAATAGGTTTCTTCCCAGTTTTCGGGAACCAGCCGGACTTTTTTTTCCAGGACGGTGTTTTTTAAGACTTCCTTAAAAGCGGTCATTTTGACAAACCACTGCTTGGAAAGATAAGGTTCGACGGCGGCCTTGGAGCGGTAGGAAACACCCAGGTTGAGCCGGTAGGGTTCGATTTTTTCCAGCAGTCCTTTTTCCTGCATTTTTTGCACTAGCAAAGCTCTGGCCTCGGTCATTTTCAAGCCTTCAAACTCGGCGCCATTTTGGTTGATAGTTCCGTTTGGGTTCATGATGTTGATCAAAGGCAGGCTGTGGCGTCCGGCTACGGCATGGTCGTTGAAATCATGCGCCGGGGTGATTTTGACGGCTCCGGAGCCAAACTTAGGGTCAACAAAGCTGTCGGCAATAATCGGAATTTCCCGGTTGACGAAAGGTAAAAGAACCGTTTTGCCGATCAGGCCTTGGTAGCGCGGATCTTCGGGACTGACAGCGATGGCCGTATCGCCCAGCATGGTTTCCGGACGGGTGGTGGCGATCACAATAAATTTCTGGTTTTCGTTCAAGCCCTGGCCGGTTTTGAGCGGATAGCGGAAATACCAAAGCGAGCCCGCCTTTTCTTCCCATTCCACTTCATCGTCAGCAATGGCTGTCTGGGTGACGGGATCCCAGTTGACCAGATAATCCCCACGGTAGATCAGACCATCGTTGAACATCTTTTGAAAGACCGTTTTAACGGCGAGCGAGCACTGTTCGTCCAAAGTGAAGCGCAAACGCGACCAGTCGCAGGAACTGCCCATTTTGGCGATCTGGCCCAGGATGCTGTGCTGTTTTTCTTCTTTCCAGGCCCAGACCTCTTTTAAGAACTCTTCTCGTGTAAAATCGGTTCTTCTTTTGCCAAGGGTTTTAATTAAGTGCTTTTCTACGACCGTCTGGGTGGAAATTCCAGCGTGGTCGGTTCCCGGTACCCAGAGCACTTCAAAGCCGAGCATCCGTTTAAAACGGCACAGGATGTCCTGCAAGGTTTCGTCGAGCGCATGGCCCATATGCAAAGCGCCGGTGACATTCGGAGGAGGAATAACGATGGAGAAAGCTTTTTTGGAAGAGCCCGGATCGGCCTTAAAAAAGTTTTTTTCCTGCCAGAACCGGTACCATTTGTCTTCAATTTCCTTGGGATTATAGGCGGAAGAAAGTTCGGCCATAAAGGTACTTTTTAAGTTAAATTAGACTTTAAAAGTAACAAAAAGAGGGGGGAAAGTCAAAACTTAAAAAACTTAAAAAAAAAGTTTTTCGCAGGGTAAGGGCCGGTTTTAACCGGAAAAAGGCATTGAAAGGGCGCCTTTGATTTTTTTGCCTGCAATAGCAGAAGGCGGGTTAAAAAACGGCAAACCAGCTTCAGCTGGTAGGATTTTGGCAGGATCAAACAAGCTTTAGCTGGGTTCTTGAAGAGCTGGCGGCCTGGTTGAACTTTTTTTTACCGGAAGGCAAAAGATTTTTGTTTCCAAGCTCCCGGCGCTTTCGGCCGCCGCCGGCTTTAGTACGGCTTCAGGCTTTAGACCGATGCACCAGCGGCCATAAATCCTTCAAAAAAAAAAATAATACTTTTTCTTGGCAAAATCTAAGCGTGCTTTTTATAATTGGCCGATTTTTTTTGATTAAACGGGAGAAAACTATGTTAGGGTTTTTAAAAAGAAAGCTGGCTTTGGCTTTTTTGGCCGTTCTTTTCTCGGGAAGCGTTTTGTTTTCCCAGGTCAGCCCGCCTTTTTTGGCCGGGTTGGCGCGAAAAGTAATGCTTTTTGCCGATTTTGAAAAGATAGTGCAGATGGAAGAGGCCAGCTTCGCCGAATACATCAGGGCCTGCTTTGAGCCGAACAGCCGGATTGTTTTTATTTTTCTCTATCAGGAGCCGCTCGACCTTTCCGGCGCCGAAACTCTGCTGAGACAGTCTCAGCAAATGCTTTTGGACAAAATCAACGGCAGTCCGTTGCTCAGCGGCTATTTTACTTCCTTTCCGTTTTCGTTTCGGAATGTTAGCCTGACACTGATGGCTTCTTTTTTTCAAAAAGATGAAATGGAAAAGCCGCAACTTTATGTTGTTTCACTGGTTAACAACACCCTTAAGTACCACAGTTCCGGTTTAGAGGGACAATAACTGTCCCGGCTGCCTAGATTTTTCCGGACCTGGCGCAAAACAGCGGTTTTACGGGAAAAGGCCTGAGGGTGGTTTTGTTTTAAAAAACAGGGTTTTAGCTGATCAGGCGGCCGTTTTCAATTTTTAAAACGGCCATTTCTTTTTCGGACTGAAACGATTCTGGCACGGAAGGGGTGGTGATAAAGACCTGCTTAAAGTTTTTTAAAAGATTTTGCAGCAGTTTTTCGCGGTTTTTATCCAGATGGGCTCCGAGATCGTCAATATTTAACAGGGCGTTGAGGCCGGTTCTTTGGGAAAGGTGGCTGTATTCGGCCAGACGCAAAGCCGAGGCCAGGGTTCTTTTCTGGCCTTCCGAAGCAAAATTGCGGGCAATTTTCTGGTCTAAATAAAAAATAAAATCATCGTGGTGGGGGCCGACCTGGGTGGTTTTAAACTGCAGGTCTTTTGGCCGGAGGCGTTCGAGATTTTTTTGGTATTCGGCCTGCATGATCTTGGGATCCGGATTGAAGGTGATCGAAGGAACATAGCGGAGCTGGTATTTTTCTTGGGCCGGAGAGATCTGGGAGAGGATCTGTTCGAAGGGCTCTTTGAGCTGATCGATCAGACGGCCCCGTTTTAAAGTAATATAAGAAGCGGCGCTGGAAAGCTCGGCTTCATAGATTTCGAGGTTTTGCTGGGAGCCTTTTTTGAGCAGGTAAGAGCGTTCTTTGAGCGCGGCTAAAAAACGGGACAGGTGGTGAACATAAAGCGGGTCGCTTTGAGCTAGAAGCAGGTTTAAAAAACGGCGGCGGA
>JBAZHS010000133.1:0-3889 GCA_041652275.1 Parachlamydiales bacterium | reverse complement strand
CGGTGAATTCTTCCAAGCGCCGGATTGCGTAGGGAATGGAGGCGGCGAACTCTTCTTCTTCGACGGCGGCCAGATAAAAGCGGAAAGATCCGGGCAGGAGCTTGTTTAAAGCATAGCCGATATGGTCGCTTTGCCCTTTGATGGTCTGAAAAAAAACATGCTTTTGAAGCCGGTTTTCAAAGGTTAAAAGCAGACTGTAGGCAATCTCAAAGATATTGTGGGTGGCGACGGTGATATGGACAAACGGTGCCGTATTGGGCTTTAAGCCGAAGTTCAGCATGCGTGTATAGTTGGCGTCCGTTTGGATCTTGGAAGTGAAGGGCGCCTGCGGCCAGCCTTTTTTGGAAGCGGTGATCTGCTCGAGGCCCAAATAGGCGCCCTTGACCAGGCATAAATGGATGGGGGCCCCGCCTTTTTCCACCCGGGCCCTGGCCCAAGCGGTCAGCTCTTCTTGGAAAGCGAAGGATTCGGGCAGATAGGCCTGCAGGGTGATGCCGGCTTCCAGATTGGGAAAGGCTTCCAGGGCTTTTTGAAAAGCGCGCAAAGTGGGCAGGAGGAAATGGTAATTTTCCATTTCTAGGAAGACCATTTTAGGCCGTTCTTTTCTTAAACCGGCGGCCTGGTATAGCTCTTTCAGGCTTTGAGCGATCGAATCAACGGAAGCCTGCAGGTCCAAAAAACTGATGTCGGAGGAGATGGCCGAGGCCTTGAGCGAAACGCAGCTGATCGTATCGTCCAGCAGGTAGCTTAAGTACCTTTGCAGGTTTTTTTGAGCTTCTTCTTTGGAAAGGACTTTTTCGTTCAGGTGGGCCAGGTTTATCGGCAGCGTTATTTCTTTCAGCCGGTTTAAAAGGTATGTTTTTTTTTCACAGACGACGGCGTAAGAGAGCTCTTTGTAGATTTCTTTTTTTAACATTCCGACGCAGAAAACAGGCAGTTTTTTGGCCAAAAGCTTAAAGGCCAGAAGTTTTAGGCGGGTCCTAAAATGCAGGAGCGGCGCAATTTTATATTGTTCGATCAAAGAGAGCAGGTAGCAGGCATTTTTTTTACTGTTTTTAACCCGGAAAGTATTATCGATTAGATTAAAGACGAGCGCCCGCTGTCCCAGGTCCTGGACGCATTTGACCATCCGCAGATATTTTTTTCGGCGGTTTTCCGGAAAAATCCGGAAGGCCGCTTGCATTAAAAGGGAAGCCAGTTCAACGGAAAGCTGCTGTTTTTCTTCTAGGGAAAGGGGGGCCGATTCGGAGACGGAATTTAAAAGTAAAAGAGCTTTTTTGAAAGCTTCTTCGGGCATGGTTTTTTGGCTTGAATTGTAAAATTTATATCACAAAAAGTTGCTTTTGGCCAAGGCTTTTAAAGGACGCGGAGGTTTTTTGACATAGAAAACGGCGGCGGACAAATCCAAGGAGCGGATTTTAAAAAAACCGGTAAAAAAAAGTCCGGAAGGCGTTTGCGCCAAAGGCGGAAAAAGACTGAAGCGCAAGCTAATAGAGGAGATATTGGGCCCGTTTGGCTAAAAAGCCCTGCAGGTCCTTTTCTTTGATTTCAAAGAGCTTCCAGGCTGCGTATTTTTCGTTTTTCAGGGTTTCTAAAATCCTGGGACTGCCGTTAATCTGGTTAAAGAATTTTTGCCGGTCCGGTTTTAAAGCCGCCAGTTTTTCTGCGAAGCGCTCTGGATAAAGGGTCTTTAACAAGCCGATTAAAAGGTATTGGGAAGCGAGCGGATGGTAGCTTTGGGCGTCGGTGATGACAATTTGCACTCCCTGGCAATTTTCGCCTTTATAAGGTCCGAAGAAAGGCCGGAAATAGAAAGGCAGGAATTTTACTCCCGGAAGTTTTTGGGCGTTTAGTTTTTGGGCCAGATTTTTAGCGTTGATCCAGGGGGCTCCGATAATTTTAAAGGGCATGGTATAGCCGATGCCGATATTTACCAAAGACAGCTCGCCCAAAATGCCGGTAGAAGCGCAGTAAAGGGGGGTGTCGCTTTCGGGAATATTGGGCGAAGTGGGGATCCAGCTCAGCCCGGTTTCCTGGTAGCTCATTTCCCTTTTCCAGCCTTTCATGGGAATGACGGTCAGTTTGGCTCCGATTTTGTATTCCTGGTTGAAAAAAAGCGCCAGCTCGCCGATGGTCATGCCATGGACATAGGGCACATTAATATAGCCGACAAAAGAGCGCAGCTCTTCGTCTAAAAGGGGCCCCTCGACCAAAATCCCGTTAATGGGGTTGGGCCGATCCAGAACGATCACCTCGATGTTTTTTTTAGCGGCTTCCTCGATAGCGTAAAAAAGGGTGGTGGCATAAGTGTACGGCCGGATGCCGATTTCCTGAATATCGTAGATCAGAACATCGATTTTTTTGAGCATTTCTTCGGAAGGGCGCCGGTTTTGTCCGTGCAGGCTGTAAACCGGCAGATTATGCAAAGCTTCCTGGGCTTCGACTTTTTCTCCGGCATAGTGCAGCCCTCTTAGGCCATGCTCCGGGGAGAAAAGAGCGACCAGGCAAAGTTCTTTTTGTTCTTGAAAGAGCAGGATGGTGCTTTTTAAATCTTTATTTAAAGAGGTCTGGTTGACAATCAGCCCGAGTCGTTTGTTTTTCCAGGACTCGAATTTTTTTTGCTGAAAAAAAACATCAACGCCGAGCTCCAGTTTGGCCTGGGCGGTTAGGAATGAAAAGAACAACTGGGCTGAAAGAAGGAAGAAGCCTGAAGAAAAAAACAATTTGCAAAGCATTTTAGCCAACCGGAAATTAAAAAAAGCGGACATGGACTGTAGTTTTTTATCTACCATAGCATTTTCTTGCAAATCGGCAAAAAGTTTTTTAGCCGGGCAAGAAAAAAATGACATCTAAAAAAAACTGTGAAGCCCTTGATGTTAGGATGAAGCGGGGATATCCGGTTTTTAATCAGGCCGGGTTGTCCCGGCCTGATTCTTGAGAAAGCCGTTGAACCTCTTTCGCCTTTAGAGGAGGGAGGTTCAAAAATACTAAAGATGTTAGTCTGCCCTGTTTAAAAGTGGAGCCGTCGGTCTTTCAGGCAAAAACTAATGCTGTCCGGATTTTCGGCGGTTGACGAAAAAAGCTTTGCCCCTTAAGATTTTCTATTCAAACAAGGAGCTTTTTATATGCATTTAAAACCGCTCAACGGACGTGTTGTCTTAAAAAGAAAAGAAGCCAAAACTTCTAAAGGGGGCATCCTCCTTCCGGAATCGGCCCAGGAAAAACCGGTGATCGGCGAAGTGGTAGCTGTCGGCGAAGGCAGGCTTGATAAACAAGGCCGGCCGATGCCCCTAACTGTTAAAATCGGCGATCTGGTGCTTTTTCCCAATTATTCTGGAACGGAATATAAAGCGGACGAAGAAGAATTTTTGGTTATTGCGGAAGATGATTTACTGGCGGTTGTCAAATAAGGAGTTTGTCTTATGCCTAAACTTTTGAAGTTTAATGAAAAAGCCTTAAAGTCCCTGCTTAAGGGAGTGAAAATCCTTGGCTCTGCGGTTGGCGCCACCCTGGGCCCTAAGGGGCGCCATGTGATGATCAAACAGCTCTTCGGCGCTTTGCTTTCGACCAAGGACGGACAGACGGTTGCCTCTGAAGTGATTTTGAAAGACAAGTTTGAAAACATGGGCGGCGAGCTGATCAAGGAAGCGGCCCTGAAAACTTCCAAAGAAGCGGGCGATGGAACGACGACGGCAATTGTTTTAGCCGAAGCGCTGGTCTCGGAAGGGATTAAAAAAATTTTTTCCGGATTTTCTCCGAGCGGTTTAAAAAGGGGCATGGACCTGGCCTGCCAGGAGATTTTGCACACTCTCCTAGAAATGTCCAAGCCGGTGAAAGCTAAAGCTGAAATTGCCCAGATTGCTTCCCTTTCGGCCGGCGGCGATGAAGC
>JBAZHS010000132.1:0-3898 GCA_041652275.1 Parachlamydiales bacterium | reverse complement strand
ATCAAATGTATTACAATTGTTGAAAAAAAAACCAACGCTACCTGCTCTACCTAGCCTCCAGCGGCTACATTGAAAAGCTCTATACCTTAAATATTTATAAAAACAGTCATTAAAATTCCTCTACCTTTTCCGAAAAAACCAAATCCCCGTTTAAAACAATAGTTTAAAGCTGTCGAAAAAGCCCTTTTCATACAAAGGCGAAAAGGTCAGCCTCAGCTCTTTTTTTCTTTCCTGCAAATGGGCCAAACAGCCAATCGAACGGCCCAAGGCGATTCTGTCGATCAGACGATGGCGTAAAAGCAGGGCGGGTCCGAAAAAAAGCAGCTTGAGAAAATCCATTTCCGCTGCCGACCATCTGTTTTTGGAAAGAAACTTCAAAAAAGCAAAAAAAGAACCGTTTAAGGCAGCGGCGCTGTCAACGCCGTCCTTGGAAGAAAAGGCCACAAAATCCGGTTTTTTTTCTTCCATCAGCTTTAAAAGAAAAAAGTGGTAGAAAAGTTCAATGAAGTCCGCTCTTTCCGTTTGGCTCAAAAGCTTTTTTTCCAGAAAAAAAAGCCGGTGGATCTTCTCCATAAGCTCAAGAGAAAAGGTTTGCAAATGGCTGCAATTAAACCGGGGGGAAAGAAAAAAATCCGCTTTGGAGGAAAAAAGCTTCTCTTGAAAAGTCCTAAAAAAAAGCCCGGCTTCATTTTGATCGGCAAAACCCTCGCTTTGCCTGTAAAAAGAAGATTCCTTGTTCAAAGCCAAAAACAGTAAAACCCCCTGAAATTCTTCGCGGGCGGACAGCTGCTCCAAAGCCCTGGACCTGGCGCTGTCCAAATAACCGCCGCGGTCCTGCAGATTGCAAAAAAGCAGGGTCTCGTTGCGGCTTTTCAGCCCTTCTAAAAAACCGATAAGCTCGTCAACGACGGCCGCATAGGGCAGCTTTTCTTGGAAAGTCGGCGAGGGCAGATGCAAAAAAGCCGTTTGTTTTTTCTGAAAAGCACAATGGTAGAGCAGGGCCGGGGCGCCGCTATCGAGCAAAGGATCAAAACCCGGCAGCTCTTTTTGCAAAACCGGCACGAGCTTCAAGATCGGGCCCGAGGGCAGCTTGTCGAAAACCTGGCGCAAATTATCGTCAAAGGCCTCCAGATTTACAAGCAGATCCTTGGGCAGATCCGTTTTGGGAATTTTTCTTCCGGCCTGATGCTCCAGATGGTGCAAATAGCCGGTCAGCTCTTGTTTAATGGTCAAAACCCGGGTAAACAAAAGATAGCTGGCGTCATTCACCAGCTGATAGAGAAAGTTTTTCTCAGAACCAAAAAAAGCCTGGCGGTATTCTTTAGTATTCAAGGCCAGGCGCAAAAACCGTTGAAAATCCCGAAAATATTTTAAGCAGCTCTTACCCTTTTTAACCAGATTATGAGGGTTGGCAGCTAAAAAAAGCGCCATGAGCGCCTGACTGAAGACCTTGGCCAGCTGGTTTTGCTTGAAATCAAAACGGCTCTTGAAAAACTGTTTCATTTCTTTTTTCAAAAGCTTTAACAGATGGGCCGACGACAGCTGCAGATCGGAAGCCTTGGTTTTTTCTAAAAAAACCAGAAAAAAATCCTCTTGGCTCAGGGCTTTGGCCGCTTCCAAGGCCGCGCTGATCTTCAGCTCTTTGATAAGATCAGGGGTAAAAAAAGCCCGCCCGTTTTCGTCTTTTAATAAAAAAAGCTCCCATTTTTGGTCCCTTTGGACGCTCTGCCAGTCTTTCAATCCGGCCAGATCAAAGTCCAAAGCCTTGGCCGGAGAACTCTCGGCCCAGCTTTTTTCCCATTCTTCCGCCTCAGAGCCCAGCTTGGGCTTGACCTTTTCCCGCCAAAAAGCTTCCAGGTCCCGGAATTCTTTCATCCCGGTTAAATCCACTTCCCGGTTAAAAAGAGCGAAATAGCCCCTGATTTTAGCCGCCGCATCGATAGCTAAAGCAAAGATCGATTCCAAAGCTTTTTTCACTTTCGGATCATTCAGGTCCGGCTCATTTTTTTGCCAAAGCTGTTCAAAATGGCTTAAAACGGCTGCAAAAGAAGGCAGTAAAGCGGAGATAATTTGGGCCGGGTCTTCGGGAAAAAGCCAGATCACTTCAGTGTAAGGATACTCTTCGCCCTCAAGAACAATTTTTTCGCCTTTTAAAAGGCCTAAAGTTGTTTTTTCGCTCACTTCCATGCTCGCCAGGGTCGAGAGATTTTCCAGGGCCTCGTCTAAGGAAAGTCCGCTTTTTTCCTGCGCTTTGGTTTTATTCATAATCAACCTCTTCTAAGTTAATTATGTTTAATAATAGATTTTTAAATCAAACAATAAACAAAGTAATTTTTTTATAACTAAATCGTAACAAAAAAATGACTGATTGTTAGATAATTGCAAAAAAACAAGGATAAAACCCGGAAAAGAAGAATTTCACCCAAAAGAACCCTGGCCTTTTAAGGTTTTTTGCTCCATATTGAAAATATGTTTAAACATATTTTCATTATTGCCGGACCCAACGGAGCCGGAAAAACAACCAACGCCAAATCGCTAATACCAGATTTAAATACCCTATACGAATTTGTTAATGCCGATAAAATCGCCGGAGGCCTGGCCCCAATGCGTCCAGAAAGCGTTGCCCTTACCGCCAGCAAATTAATGATTAAGCGGCTCAGAGAACTGCTCTCCTTGAATAAAAATTTCGCTTTCGAAACAACCGCCGCAGGAACAAATTATTTAAAATACCTTCGCCAAGCGCGTTCTAAAGGCTATGAAATTAATTTGCTTTTCTTGTGGCTTTCTAGTCCGGATCTGGCCATTAACCGCGTCGCTCAAAGAGTAAATCAGGGCGGACACCACGTTCCCAATGAAATTGTCCGAAGGCGTTATTACTCTGGTATAAAAAATTTAATTAAACATTATTTGCCGATTGCCGATAAAGCCTTAATTCTCGATAATTCAAATACCGAACAAAGAAAAAATGTCGCTTATAAAAATAATCAAAAACATTTTAAAATTGAAGACCCGAAAACCTGGGAAGAAATAGCAAAGCTGGCTCATGGCTAAAAAACTGGACATCATCAAGCTTTTTTTAAAAGCCAACCGGCGCAGCGTTAAATTGGCGATCGAAGATTCCATTCGAACCGGCGTGCCGTTGGTCGTGGCCGATAAAAACAAAAAAATCATCAAGATCAAGCCCAAATTCAAGTACGTCCTGGTCCCCATCAAGCCACGAAAAAAAAAGAAAAAGACCCCAAAAGCAAAATAACCATTTAGCTTTGGTTTCCACCAAAATTACCGGATGCTATATTCTTTTCCTTCCAACCGTTTGAAGATCAATGCACAAATTTTTTTGGATTTTGGCCGCCAGCCTGGTTTTTTTTACTTCCTGCCATCCTTCCAGGCCCAGGGCCCGGACAGACAGGAAGCTTCGGACCATCTTTAGGGCTGATCCCCAGACCCTTGACGCCCGTAAAAGCTCCGATCTACTCTCAGCTTCACTGCATTTTCTAATTTATGCCGGCTTGATGGAAATCCAAAGCGACGGAACTTTAAAGTGCAGCCTGGCCCAAAGCTATTCTCTTTCCAAGGACTTGAAAACCTATACCTTCTATCTCAAAGAAAACCTGCATTGGTCAAACGGTGAAAAACTAACCGCCGGGGATTTCGAAAGGTCGTTCAAAGAAGCGCTAACGCCCGCCTATTTCAGCGCTTCCAGCACACTTTTTTATCCAATCAAAAACGCCAAAAAGGCCGCTTTGGGGCAAATTTCAACCAACCGTATCGGCGTTAAAGCGCTCAACGAAAGAATTTTGCAGATCAAACTAGAGCGGCCGACCCCCCATTTTTTATACCTGACGGCTTTTTCCACCTATTTTCCCATGCCAAAAACATCCAACGTAAAAACGGCAAA
>JBAZHS010000131.1:0-3900 GCA_041652275.1 Parachlamydiales bacterium | reverse complement strand
GGTCGTTAGGGACGCCGATGGTTGGTTCAGTGAATATTGGATTCCGAACACTTCCAGGGACGACACATACAACGACGTATGACTCATCGCTCTCCTTAAGTGCAGACCTCATTCAGCGCGCTACCGACCGGCACTATTTTGGGGCGGAATATATCGGCTACACAAACGGCTCGTTCGTCGTGACGTCGGGGATCACGTCCACAGGGCAAGTTAATGCAGGGACATTCAATATAGGGTACGTCCCGATTCAGTCAGATGGAACGAATTACTACGTTTCTCCGTTCGGGACAAACCTGTATTTCCAAGTGTCCACAAATCAACCAAGTTATTAGGGTGACGACATGACAGCACAACAAAGAACTACGCTTCTCGAGGCAATGACCATCATATCATCCGTGGGAGCCGTATTTCTCACGGGGGCCATGGCGTTTGGCTCTGATCATGCCGCGATAGCAAGGTACGAAAAGCAAATTCCGGAACTAATCGAAAGTGGCAGGCGGCTTGAAATACAGGTCGAAGTATTAAGAGAAATACTTCCGCGAATTGAGCGAAAGCTGGACGCCATAGACATGAAATTAAACAACAGACAAGGCAACAAAAATGAAAATAGCGCGCTGCTTCGGAGTTAATGATTACCCAGGAACTGGTAGCGACCTTTCGGGATGCCTAAGTGACGTGGCGAACTGGGCAGAATTGCTTAGAAATCGCGGATATAATGTTGCAACAAGAAAGAATGCCTTCGCCACTGGGAGCAACTATTTATCGGCTCTCGAAGAAATGGTAGAGAAGTGTAACAAGGCCGGGCACTCCCGCATGGTGCTGCAAAATTCTTCGCACGGGACCTATGTGACGGACAATGACGGAGATGAGGCTGACGGTCGAGACGAAGCATTGTACCTGCGAGGCAGGCATTCTCTAGTCACGGATGATGAAATATATTCTCGCCTAAAGCTTCTTCGCGCAGACAGCCTGGCCGTTTTGATTTGCGACTCCTGTTTCAGCGGAACCATGCATCGCGGACGTCCCGCAGTGATGAAATCCAGATTTATATTGTGCCCGAAACATAAGAGGAAAATAAATTCCGACTCATCTATGTTCCAAAAAACCGCTGATCTTCCTAACGTGGCGCTGCTTTCTGCCTGTGCAGAGGGCGAAACGGCTGCCGATGCCTATATATCTGGAAGATACAACGGGGCCTTTAGCTACTACGCTTGCGGATATTTAAGGGCGAACCAAACGGCTGATTTCAAAAGTTTTAGGCGTGGAATTGGGTCGCTTTTGCCAAACCGGAAATACTCGCAAACTCCGCAGGTATTATTCCATGCGCAAATTTCTGAGGTCGAAGTCTTGTGACCGTAATGGGAAATATGAAGAAGCATTATTTGGAGCCGTTTAAAATTGCAGAAACGGAAGGCGGGCTTATTGACCAGCTGTCAGAGCTCAATAATATTCGGCACGTGATTTCTGAGGCGCATATGGCAACGCTTCGGAGAATCGAAATAATAAACGAAGCCACAAAGAAAAAGAAGGAGAATAAAAATATGAGTTCGTTCCTGTTGAAATTATTGAAGTCATTTCTTTCAGGGCTGTCCGCAGAAACAATCGAGAGTTTTCTCATTGACAATGCGAGTACCATTGCGACAGCGCTTGAAACTCTTATCGGGACATTAACCAATTCTGTGGAAGGCGAAACGGATAGCGAAAAGTCTGTGCGGCTGGCCGTGCTGAGTGAAGTCCGGGCCTTGCAGGGATCGTTTAGCGCAGGCCATGAAAGAGCTATTCTGTCGGAATCCTTTACGGGAAAAATATCCGCGTTCATTGCCAGGATTGAGGCATTGATTCCTATTCATTTCGGGGCAGAAGATTAAACAACACATTAATAAAGCTCCGGAAGAATTACTTCCGGAGCGTCGGAGATATTTGTGAACCTTAGAGAACGACTTGAACAAATATCGAAATGCGTAAAATCGGGTGACAAAATTCTTTTTCGCGGAGATGGTTGGAAGTCAGACGGGATCGCCATTGCCACGAGTACCCTTACCTCTCCTGCGAGAGCGTCACATGTAGAAGTTGCTATTTGGTGTCACGGACTCCTATATTCGTTTGGCGCTACGTCGCAGGAGGGTTGCAAGCTTCACGCGTTTGTAGATTATTTGATTGGCTATCACGGTTCGGCGGCGCTCCGAAGTGTCGTTGATTTGGCAGAAATAGACCGCGTTGCTCTCGGAGAAACATTTGTTCGCGAATTTAACGGCCGCCCATATGAGCAGAACCCTGTCGAGTTCTGCGCGGCGGCCGTCCGCGCAAGAGATGCCTCATCATTATTCTGTTCGGAACTGGCCGGCGAATGCGATCATTGGTTTGGATGGCTGGATGAGCGAGCAGAAGCAAACAAACTGGTTCCCGCAGATTATCAGGACGACCGTCACATGCGTTTAATCGGCGCTTATATGCTTCCGGAAATCATTTTGAAGGGATGATGATATGACCACATTGAGCGTTACGCAAATCAGAGGGTTGATCCCGGAGAACATGGCTCAGATGCTGGAAGCTCCGGATGTACCGCACAGCGGAGAGGATACCATAGTCCGCTTTTGGCCGACCGTGTATGGTGAAACGCTTTACGACATTCGGGACTACCTGAAGGAATATGCGAGCGCGATAAACACCGAGGCATCAAAGACGGTGGTGGACCCGCAGGTGGGTGGGGATGTGCGTACGGGGACCTGGTACAATATTCAGACGGCCCTTCGGAATGATTCCAAAGGACGCCTCACGCTCTTCCAGGTGTTGAAACGTAACTTTGATTTGTCGAAGGCGTTCCTTTCGCGGGATGTGTACGGGAGCAAGGTATACACATTGCGCATTGCCGGCTTCAGCAGTGAACCAACATCGGCGGCATGTATCGCACGCATCGAGGCGCTTATTCCTTCGTTTCAGGGGACAGGGGCATACCGCACGGAAACAGCCTTTGAGTATGAGCAGAAGCAGGATGACGGCCTTTATTACGGGCGCTATGTGGTGACGGTGGTTGCGGCGGCCATTGCGGATTTTGAAGTGGCGTATGATTACGATCAGATTAAGATCAGCGCGACGGCTGGATACACGAATGAAACCACGTCCACCTCAACGACCTCGGATAGCGGAACGGTCGTTTCATCGTCCGAAGGCACCAGTTCCAGCACGTCGAGCAGCAGCGGAACCAGTTCCAGCGTGAGCAGCCGATCCGGAACCAGTTCCAGCACGTCGAGCAGCAGCGGAACCAGCACCAGCGTGAGCAGCCGATCCGGAACCAGCGCGAACACATCGAGCAGCCAAGGGACCAGCACCAGCACGTCGAGCAGTCAGGGCACCAGTTCCAGCACGTCGAGCAGCAGCGGAACCAGTTCCAGCGTGAGCAGCCGAACGGGAACCAGCGTAAGCACGTCGAGCAGCCAGGGAACCAGCACCAGCACGTCGAGCAGCCAAGGGACCAGCACCAGTACATCGAGCAGCCAGGGGACCAGCGCAAGTACGTCGAGCAGCCAGGGGACCAGCAACAGCACCAGCAGCAACCAGGGGACCAGCAACAGCACCAGCAGCAACCAGGGGACCAGTAACAGTACCGGAAGCAGCCAAGGGACAAGCACCAGTACATCGAGCAGCCAGGGGACCAGCGCGAGCACGTCGAGCAGCCAAGGCACCAGTGTAAGCACGTCGAGCAGCCAGGGAACCAGTACGAGCACGTCGAGCAGCACGGGGAGCGGAACCAGCACGTCGAGCAGCACGGGGACCAGCAGCAGCACATCGAGCAGCCGGGGAACGAGCACCAGCAATTCCAGCAATCAGGGAACCAGCAGCAACACGTCGAGCAGCACGGGCACCAGCACGAGCAATTCCAGCAGTTCCGGGACCAGTTCG
>JBAZHS010000130.1:0-3909 GCA_041652275.1 Parachlamydiales bacterium | reverse complement strand
AAAATCCAAAACCGCATTTTTAGCTTGCAAAGCCAGGCGGGGCTTTTGGTTCATGTAAGAGAATAAGGTCTGAACTTCTTTCTCGCCGGTTTGAAAAAATTCTTGGGGATCCCACTTGTTTTTGGTTTTTTCGGGATCGGTTAAAATAGCCCAGTAAGGATCGATCTTGGCATTTTGTTCCCATTCCCGGGCATATTGATCGATTAAAGCCATAAAAAAAGATCCTTTTTTAAGCGTTTTTTAAGTGGTTGATCTTTAAGATGGGATAAGCCGCAATCAGCTCCCGAATCCCCTCTTCCAG
This sequence comes from Parachlamydiales bacterium, assembly GCA_041652275.1. GTDB lineage: Bacteria > Chlamydiota > Chlamydiia > Chlamydiales > SM23-39 > JBAZHS01. Next base: position 3,608 of record JBAZHS010000130.1, on the reverse strand, counting down.
GCTCTTTAACGGCCTCCAGCCCAAATTCTCCAGTTTTTCATTGCTGACCAGATAGTCTCTTTTGTCCGGGTCTTTTCCGATCGAGGCAGAATGAATATAAAAATCCGGCACAAGCGTTCTAATTTTTTCACAGAGCTCTCTTTTCGAGAGGTTGGCCGAGCTTAAGCCCAAATTAAAGGCCTGGCCTTTCATCCTGTCAAAGTTTTTAATTCCGAAAAGAAAGGCTTCGGCCACATCCTGCACATGGATGTAGTTGCGTTTGAAATGCTCTTCAAAAAGGACAATAAAGCGGTCCTGAAGCGCCCGAAAAGTAAAGTCGTTGACCAGCAAATCCAGCCGCATTCTGGAAGAAAGGCCGAAAACGGTGGCCAAACGAAAAGAAACTGCTCTTTTTGAAGCCAGAAGCTTTTTTTCGATTTCCACTTTCAGCTTTCCGTAAAGGGAGACCGGTTTTAAAGGTGAATCTTCGGTACAGGCCTGGTTTTTTTCACCGATGCCGTAGCCGCTGTTGGTGTTGGGAAAGAGAAGCTTTTGTTTTGGCGAAGTGTTTTCCAAAATAAAGTTTACGGCATCATAGTTAATGGCTTGAGCGAGCGTCGGATGGGCGTCGCAGGCCGGAGCTCCGACGATGGCGGCTAAGGGAATAATGGCATCAGCTTCATCAAGCAGCTTTGTCATGAGCGGATAGTTGCAGACATCCCCTTTGACAAATTGAAAGTTCGGGTAGCTAAAAAGAGGAAGAAGAGAATCCTGGTGAAAGCTTAGATTGTCGATAACGGTTACAGCAAAGCCCTCTTTCACTAAAAGCTCGCTTAGAACCGAGCCGATATAGCCGGCGCCGCCGGTAATTAAAATTCTTTCCAGGTTTTTTTTGAGCATAGAAAAATTTAGATCCCCTTTAAAATTTGCTGGGCTTTAAGATAAGATTCCGGAGTTCCGATGTCAATGAAAATTCCGGAAGCAAAACAAGCAAAAAAACGTTTTTTTAAAAAAATCGGAAAAGCTTCTTTTTCTAGGGAAAAAGCCTGGTTTTCTTTAAACGGCAGCTGTTCCAGAATTTGTTTTTGGATTAAATAGACGCCGCCGTTGATTTTTCCGTTTGCCGGTTTTAAAACTGTATTTTGAGAAGGTTTTTCCTGAAAGGAAAGGATTCTTTCAGCCGGGTCCAAGACCAGCCGGCCATAGCGCGAAGCTTCTGTTATTTCCGTATAGGCTAGGGTAATATCAGCCTGTTTTTCAGAGTGGGCTAAAAAAAGTTTTTCCGGATCAAAAGCTAAATAGGAATCTCCGTTGAGGGCTAAAACGGTTTCTTGGGTGCAAAGGGAAAGGGCTTTTTTCAGCGCACCTCCGGTGCCGAGCGGAAGGCTTTCCCGGGAAAACAAAAGTTCAAAGGGATAAAATTTTTTCTGAAAACAGGCCTGGACGGCTTCCGCTTTGTAGCCGACAGCTAAAATCACTTTGGAAATTTTGGGCTTTTTAAAAGCGGCGAGCTGTTTGAGCAAAAGGGCTAAAAAGGGCTGGTCGTTAACCGGAGCCAAAGGCTTGGGAAGATCGGGAACGGTTTTTTTTAAGCGGGTGCCCAGACCGCCGGCCAAAATAATGCATTCCATTGTCAAGCCGCTTTACTTTAACGTTTTTAGTGGTTTTAAATTATAGCATAAAGGTTTGCCAAAAGCGCTATTCTTTCATGTAGATGATCGAGCTGCCCTCGTTTTCAAAATGAAAGGGGACTTCCAGAAGATGGCTGAGGGCTTTTCTGACCGCGCTTTGTTTTTCCGGAGGTACAAAAAGAGCCAGGAACCCGCCTGACCCGGCTCCGCAGAGCTTGCCGCCGTAAGCACCGTTCTTTTTGGCCAGCGCATAGGCCTCGTCGATCAGGAAATTGGAGATTTTCGAAGAGAGCTGCTTTTTTATTTGCCAGCTTTGATCAAGCAGGGAAGCGAATTTTTCGACCAGGTCTTCTTTTTTGATTGAAGGAGAGGTAATGATCTCTTCAGCCCGGTAGACCATCTGGAGCATTTCTTTTAAATAGTGGTCGTTGTCTTTTTGAGCCGTTTTGCGGAGCTGCTCTTTGACCACATCCGAGGCAAAACGGGTTAGGCCGGTATAAAAAATTAACAGGCTTTGCTCAAGAATTTGTTTTTTTTCCTGGGAGATGATCAAAGGGCGGACCTGGATGTGGGAAGGAAAAAACTCAAAAATGTTAAAACCGCCGTAAGCGGCGTGGAACTGGTCTTGCGAGCCGACATTCTCTTTAATCAGTGTTTGCTCGACCAGACAGGCCTCTTCGGCGAGGCGCTGTTTGGGTATTTTTTGGCCTTTGAGGGCGTAGAGGGCGTTTAAAAAGCCGACTGTGAAAGATGAAGAAGAGCCCAATCCGGTCTTGGCCGGCAGATCGGAAAAGATGTGGATATCGAGGTTGTCGGAGAGTTGTTTGAATTTCAGGCATTCGCGGATGCTGGGATGTTCGATTTCCGAAGCTTCCTTGACGAGCTCGGTCTTGGAATAGCCGATTCTGATCTTGTGTTCGAAAAAATCGCTTAGGGTGTTGACGCTGACATAAGTGTACTTGTCAATGGTTGTGCCCAGGGTTGCTCCCTTTTCTCTTAAAAAATAGGCGGGGTAATCGGTGCCGCCGCCAAAAAAACTAATCCTGACCGGTGTTCGGGAAATAATGAGCATTAAGGCTCCTTGAAGAGGTTTTTTCTACTTAAGGGGAAAAGTTAGCAAAAAAAAACAATTGTAAGAAAGCTTTTTTCTGAATTTAAAGGTTTTAAACGGGATCTTGAATTTTTTTTACGCCTTGTTTTGTCTGCGCTTTTATAAAAAATGAACGCGAAGAAAAAACAGGAAACTCGGTTTTTTTGTATCAAGAACCGCTTTTGAAATTTTATTTTTTTTTAAAGCTTAAGAAGAGAGCTAAAAGGTAAACCTTTGAACTTGATTTGACTCTAAAAAACCCTTTTTTAGCTTTTATTCTTTTGAAAAAGCAGGTTAAACTCTTATTTTAAGATACTTATAATCAGCGTTCTTTGGTTTATCTCTGAAAATTAGCGCTGTGGCTGGTAAAATTCAAGGAAGAAAGAAGGCCGGATGGACAGGGAGCGTTTTTTTTAACCGAGCTTTCTTATTAAAAAAAACCCGTTGTGATAAAGTCTTTTCAATACAAAAGGAAACCAAGATGTTTTGCCGGATTTGCGATGGTACGGATTTTAGTTTGGCGGTTGACCTTAAAGAGCAGCCGTGGGGCAACCACTTTTTAAAACCAGAAGAGATCGGTAAGGAACCCTTTTATCCTTTAAGAGTTATCTATTGCCACGGGTGTAGTACCGCTCAGCTGGATTTTACGGTTAAAAAAGAGACCATGTTTTCCCGGCATACCTATCTCTCCGGCATCACCCGTTCTTTAAGGGAGCATTTTGAAAAATTAGCCCAGGAGGTCGACGGGCGTTTTTTTAAAGATCAGGCTGAAAAAAGCGTTTTGGATATCGGCTCGAACGACGGCACCCAGCTGCAGGCCTATCAGGACCTTGGCTATGAGGCTGTAGGCGTTGAGTCATCCCAGGAGATTGCCCGGATCGCCAATCAAAAAGGCATCTTTACCGTTA
>JBAZHS010000129.1:0-3916 GCA_041652275.1 Parachlamydiales bacterium | reverse complement strand
GAACTTGGCCAAAGCCTCGACAGTTTTTTGTGAAAAGCCGCGGAACTCGATGCCATCATAATAGCGGCCCAGCACTTTGGCCGTATCTTCGATCGACTCTTTTTTACCCATCTGCGAGCCAGAAAGATAAGTCACACAGGCTCCCTCGTCAAAAGCCGCCACCTCAAAAGCACAGCGGGTGCGGGTCGAAGTTTTTTCAAAGATCAGAACAATATTTTTGCCCTTTAAGCTGCTTCCCAAAATGCCGGCTCGTTTTTTGCTTTTCAGTTCATGGGACAGATCCAGAAGATAGCGGAGCTCCTCCTGGCTAAACTCCCGCAGGTCCAGAAATGAGCGGCCCTTCAAATTAACCGGCATATTTTTTTCTCCTTTTGTTTAGCTTTTTTTTCAGCTTTCGGCCGAAGCTTCCCTTGTTTCTCTTCTTTAAAAGCACTTCAAAACAAACGGCTTTAAGCTTTATTTTTACTTATAGATCAAAGTTCCGGTCTTTCCCTCCAGGGCTTCGAGGCATTTTTCCAAAGAAGTGATCATGGCGCTGCCGCCTTTCAAAACAAAATGCCTGGCCGCTTCAACTTTCGGCCCCATGCTGCCCTTGCCAAACTCGCCGGAAAGCAAATATTTTTCTGCTTCTTCGACTGAGAGGCGGTTTAAATTCTGCTGGTTGTTTTTGCCGAAATTGATGGCCACCTGTTCGACATCGGTCAAAATCACCAAAAGATCGGCGCCAATCTCCTGGGCCAAAAAAGCGGCCGTATGGTCTTTGTCAATCACGGCCTCCACTCCCACCAAAGATCCGTCGGCCTTTTGCACCACCGGAATCCCCCCGCCGCCGCAGGCAATGACAATCCGGCCTTTTAAAAACAGCTCTTTAATGGTTTTGGCCTCGACAATCCCAATCGGCTCCGGCGAAGGCACAACCCGGCGAAAGCCCTTGCCTGTTTGCAAGACCAGCTGCCAGCCTTTTTCCACTTCGAGCTTTTTGGCTTCCAGCTCGGAATAAAAAGGACCGATCGGCTTGGCAGGATTTTGGAAAGCCCGGTCTTTGGGATCGACCAAAACCTGGGTAACCAGACAGACCGCCTCCTTTTTGCAGCCGGCCTGTTTCAGGGCGTTGAAAAGCTCTCTGGCCAGCATATAGCCGATGAAGCCCTGGCTCTTCGCCCCGCAAAGGTCCAAAGGCATGGAAGGCAGTTTGGCTTTGGCCATTTCATTTTGCAATAAAATTGCCCCCACCTGCGGGCCGTTGCCGTGGGTGATGGCCAAATCATAGCCTTTTTCAAGCAGTTTTAAAAAGTACTTACAGGTCTCCCGGATATGCCCGAGCTGCTCTAAGTCAGTGCCTTTTTCGTTAGCACGGAGCAGGGCGTTGCCGCCGAGGGCCAGCAATACTTTTTTTCGAGCTTTTTTTCCCATCTTATCCTCTGGAAAGGGCACAGGTCATGCAATGGGCGGCGCCAAAACCGCCGGTTAAATTTTTCAAAATTACCGGGTAAGCTTCGACCCCTTTGGAATAAAGCTCTTTTTTATGGGGGAAGAAACCGCCTTCGTTTTTCAGCTTGTCAAAATCCAGACAGGCCTGGTCGTAGAGCTTGCCGTATCTGACCCGGTCTTTTTTAGCTTTGGCCTTTAAATTGCCCAGCACCTCTTTAACCCCTCTTTCGATTTCGACCGCCAAAATACGGTTTTCCTTGATGGTCAAAAAATTAGAGGCATAGGAAAGCTGCTCCAAAGTGGTCAGATTAACAATCTCAAAGCCTTTCTTTTTCATGTAATCGCTGAGGCTCAGCTGCTTTTTTTCTTTCAAGAACCGGCCGCCTTCATTGTGGTAAATATCGACCAGGGCGTTTTTTAAAAGCATTTCGCAGCCAACCACCACATGGCTGCCGGCCACATTGAAATAAGTGTCCAGATGCATGTTGATCATGGGATCCGGCTTATCGGACTGGATCAGGGGATGCATCGGCTGATGGACCACGCCGATCTCTTCAAACGCAAAGTCCACTGTTAAAAGCTGGTCGATGGCTTCCTGGTTGGTCCTGTCCCCGATGCCGACCAAAGCGAACTTGCCCATCGGCAAAAACTCGCCGCCCTCAATGGTCCCGGGCTCGGTAATTTCCTTGGCAATCGGCATTTCCAGAACATCTTCCATTACAAAGCGGGTAACCCTGGTCTCGCCCCTTCGAGAGGGTTTGGCCAAACGGCAGACCACCACGCCCCTGTCGGTCATAAACTGCTGGTCGCGCATGAAATAAAGATTGGAAAGGGGCTGGCGCAAATTAACATTTTGCTGGATATTGCGGGCGCCCGGCTCTTTTTTAAAAAAGATCTTGGGGTTGACCAGCAGGATATAAAAAAAATGCTGAGTGTCCAGATAGGGGATTGAGCGTTCGAACTCTTCTTTGGCCCTTTCGATGGTTTTTTTATCGCCGCTGTATTCCAAAGTCGAACGCGCCAGCTGAATCAGTTTTTCGCGGACCCGGGGCCTTTTTCGGGCCGCTTCCAGCACCAGGTCTTTCAAGCGGTAGACCTGGATACCGAACTCTTTTTGCAAGATGTTGACCAGGTTGTCATGCTCCTCCCGGGCCTCTTTCCTGGAAAAAGCCCTTTCGTAAAGCGAGCCGTAGGGCTCCAAAAGCCCGAAGAACATTTCCAGCCCCGGCTTGTGGACCACCACCTTTTTTAAAGGGTCCCACTCCGCTCGAATCATTCCGTCCATTTTTTATCTCCTTAAAAAATTTAGCCTGTATGTTCCGTCGGCGGATAGAGCCGGTTGACCCGGTAGGCCCACTCGAAAATTCCAAAACCGAAAACGGCCAGCACCAGCAGGTCCCAGGGCATCGGCAAAAGCCCCAAAGGCCGGAAGCTGGTAAAATTATTAAAGGTAAAGCTCTGGTCACCCATAGCGGAAACTGCCAGGACCCCGAAAAGATAAACCGGCAGCCAAAGGTTGCGTTTCCATTCGAACGAATGCTTTTTTACCGCCAAAAAAGCAACGTAGCCGCTCAACATCAGCAGGATGCCGACCATGGTCCAGGGCCAGGCCGCCCAGTAGATCAAAAAGGTCGCCAAAATAAAACCTGTCTGCGAGATCAGCCAAGCGCAGGGCAGCTTAAAGGGCCGTTTAATCCCGCTTTTGGTTTTCCTGAGCACCAGCAGGGCCAGCACCGCCGCCGCATAAGGCACGATGACCGTCACTGAAGCGATTAAAGCAATCGAGGGAAAATCGGTAATGCTTAAAAGCACCAGGGTGCTTAAAAACGAAGTCAACAGCAAAGACGGAACCGGCGTGCCCCATTTCGGATGAACCTGTTTCATTTTCTGCCAAAACAGCTTGTCCTGGGCCATGGCAAAAGGCATCCGGCCCTGCAACAGCACCCAGCTGCCGCCGGATCCGGCGGTGGCGACAATCGCGCCGATCACCATCAAAGCCGAAAGCCAGGGCAGGTTCGCGATCTGGGCCACATCGGAAAGCGGCGAAGAGAGCTCGGAAATGGCTTTCCAGTCGTGCGGCTGGAAATTAAAGCCTTTCCAGTCGATCATGCCGACAAAAACAAAAGCAATCAGCGTATAGACCAGAATCGAGATCAGAATGGTCAAAACCATGCTCCAGGGAATAGTAAAAGAAGGGTTTTTGACCTCTTCCGCCGGCATGACGATAGCCTCGAAGCCGGTATAAGACCAAAAGAACAGCGGGATCGAAATTGTAATGCCGGCAAACCCGTAGGGAATAAAAGGCGTGAAGTTCCGGCCGTCCAAAAAAGCCAGTCCTGCCAAAATAAAAATCAGCAGGGGGATCAGTTTTCCCACCGTAGTAATCTCAGCGTAAATGCCGCCCCATTTGACCCCGAAAATATTGATAATGGTCAAGAGCCAGAGAAACCCGACGGAAACCGCCACCCCCAAAAAGCTCAGGGAG
>JBAZHS010000128.1:0-3933 GCA_041652275.1 Parachlamydiales bacterium | reverse complement strand
TAACAGAAATTTTTTTAGCTTTTTTTTTCCACCCTGTTTCATACCGGATGCGACAAGATCGGAAGGGTGGTGATGCCGGCGCGTTTGAAAGAAGCGATCAAATTCGAAAAAGAAATTGTTTTGGCCGGAGTGGTTAATAAAATTGAGATCTGGCCGAAAGCGGTCTACGACCGCAGTTTACAGCAGCTGCTTAGCGGCGAGAATCAGCAGATGGATCTGGTAAAAATGACCGAAGAGGCTTTTGCGCTTTTAAACGAGAAAAAAGATGAACCTATACCACAAGCCAGTGCTATTGGCTGAAGTTTTAAAGAGTTTCGAGGGAGCAGAGCTGAAAATTTTTGTGGATGGAACGCTGGGGGCGGGCGGCCATGGGGAAGCGCTGTTGAAAGCCCACCCGGAAATCGAACTTTATATTGGCATCGACCAGGATGCGCTGGCCTTGAAAATCGCTCGAAAAAGACTTTTACCTTTTGCAAAAAAAATTAAGCTGATCGAAGGCAATTACCTGGAAGCGGACGAATTTATCCGGCCCCTGAAAGCTGACGGAGTACTTTTGGACCTGGGGGTTTCTTCGATGCAGCTGGAAGAAAAAGAACGGGGCTTTTCTTTTTTAAAAGAGGGCCTTTTGGATATGCGCATGGACCAAAAGAAGCCTTTGACGGCCGAAAAGGTCGTGAATGAATTTTCGGAAATCAGGCTCGGCGAGATTTTTAAGCTCTATGGAGAAGAAAAGCACTGGAGAAGGGCGGCCAGGGCGATTATTCTAGCCAGAAAAAAAGGCCGGATTAAAACCACCCGTGAGCTGGCGGCGATTTTACAGGCAGAAGGGGTCGGCAAGAAAAAGCTGCATCCGGCGACACTGGTTTTTCAGGCGCTGAGGATCTTTGTCAACGATGAGCTGAAAGTTTTAGAAAAGGGGTTGAAAAGGATTTCCGGAGTGCTTGGAGCTAAAGGAAGGCTGGCGGTGATCTCTTTCCATAGCTTGGAAGACCGGATTGTGAAAGAGTTTTTTAAAAAAATTACCCGGCCGGAAGTGCCGGAGGATTACCGGGAAAAGAAAATTTTGCCCGCTTTCCGGCTGATTTATAAAAAGCCCTTGCAGGCTTTGCGAGAAGAACTCAGGGACAATCCCCGGTCCAGAAGCGCTAAACTAAGAGCGGTAGAAAAAATTAAGTAGGAAAAAGTATGCTTTCCAAAGTGATTAGCGGAATGGCAGTGGTTTTAGCTTTGCTTTTTCTTTATTTGAATGGTCTAAACGAATTGACCAAACTAAAAATGGCCGTGCCGAAAGTTGAAAAGGAGATCGCCGCCTTAAAAGAAGAGAATAAAAGACTAAGGTATGAAATTCGGCAGTTTGAGAGCCCTTCGCATCTTTTAGAGCTTTCGAGACGGCCTGAATTTGCCCATTTAAAGCATCCGCTTGTCAAAGATGTGCTCAAGGTCAAGGAAGGCGTGGCCTTGCAACATTAATCTTTTTTCGGCTATTTTGGCAGCATGCAAAAGAAGTTTTTTTTAAATTTTTCCGATTACCGGCGGCTGTTTTTTGTTGCTTTTGCGCTTTTTTTCTTTTTCTGTGTTTTGATTTTACAGTTTTACCGGGTGCAGATTGTCCAGGGTGAAAAATGGTTTCAGCAGGCCCGTTCCCAGCACCAGTGTTTAATTATCGAGCCTTTCATGAGAGGCCGTTTTTTTTCCAATGAGAGCGTTAAGCTGGGCCATCCCGAAGACTTGAAGCCCCTGGTTTTGGACATTCCCAAATTCCATCTTTTTTTGGATCCGGACTCTTTGCCGGCAGCTTATAAAAAGACCGTTTACAAAAATTTAATGGCTTTTTTAAATCCCCGGGAAGCGGAAAAAGAGCGTTTGTGGAAAGATTTTGTCAAAAAAAGCCGCTCGAGAAAATTGGCCGGCTGGCTGGAAAACAGTCAAAAAGAGCGGATTGAGAACTGGTGGCTGGCTTTTGTCAAAGGTAAAAAAATCCCGAAAAACGCGCTTTTTTTTATCCGCGACTATAAGCGCTCCTATCCCTATAAAACCCTGCTTGGCTCTGTGCTTCATACGGTCAGGGAAGAAAAGGACCTTTTGCGGCAAAATATTCCCACCGGCGGACTGGAGCTTTATTTTAACGAGTATCTTAAGGGCCGCCTAGGCTACCGCCGGATTTTGCGCTCGCCGCGCAATCCTTTGGATGAAAAGCAGATCCTGCAAAAGCCGGAGGATGGCTGCGATATTTATTTAACCATCAACCAATATCTGCAAGCCATTTGCGAAGAAGAGCTGGAAAAAGGGGTGCAAAGGGTCCAGGCCAAGGGCGGCTGGGCGGTGATGATCGATCCGAAAAACGGGGAGATCCTGGCTTTGGCCCAGTATCCTTTTTTTGATTTAGAGCATTACGCTGTTTATTTCAACGATCCGAAAAAAGAAGAGCTGACCCGGGTTAGGGCGATCAGCGATGCTTTTGAGCCGGGCTCGGTTTTTAAGCCGATCACCATGGCTGTAGCCCTCAAAGCCAATGAGGAAATGCTGAAAAAGGGCAAAAAAGCGCTTTTCGATCCCCACGAGCTGATCTCTGTCAAGGAGGGCCGTTTTCCCGGCAGGTCCAAGCCGGTCAAAGATACGCGCCAGCACTATAATTTAAATATGTATTTGGGTATTCAAAAGTCTTCCAATATTTATATGTGTAAGATCATTCAGCGGGTGATCGATAATTTCGGCGACCTGTGGTATAAAAAAACCCTTGAGGAGCTTTTCGGCTTTGGAAGGAAAGTCGGCCTTGAGCTGCCGGCTGAAACGGCCGGCCAGGTGCCGACTCCCGGCAAGCTGCATCCCAACGGCAAATTGGAATGGTCTGGCTCGACGCCCTATGCTTTGGCCATCGGCCATAATATCCTGGTTTCCAGCCTGCAGCTGGCCCGTGCTTACAGCATCATTGCATCCAAGGGGTTGGATGTGCAGCCGACCTTGATCCGTAAAATTATTAAGGCCGGCGGCGAGGTCATTTACGACCATGGCGCTTTAACGGCCGGAGGCCTTCGGCGGATTTTAAAAAAAGAAGATGCCGAAGAGCTGATCAAGGCGATGAAATATACGACTAAATTCGGCGGCACGGCCCGAAGGGCCGATATTCCCTACTATAGCGAAGCGGGAAAAACCGGCACTTCGGAAAAAATTGTCAATGGCAAATATTCCGATCAGCTTTATATTTCTTCTTTTGTCGGTTTTGCTCCGGCCCTGGAGCCCCGGTTTGTTTTAATGGTGGTGATTGACGAGCCGAAAAAAGGCTATGACCCGGTTTTGGGCAAAACCCATCACGGAGGGTCTTGCGCCGCACCGGTTTTTCGGGAGATCGGCATCAGGGCTTTGGAATATTTAGGGGTTGCGCCGGATGATCCTTATGGTTATCCTAATAGTGGTAAAAGGCAGCTTGCCGACTGGTCCAAAGAGCTTTCCGATTTGAGCAAGCTCTACGAAAAGCACAACCATTAAAAAACCGAAAAAGTTTTTTAAAAAAGCTTTTTCAGGTTCTTTGGGAAAGGAAATGAAAATAAAAAAACTGTTTCAGAAAATTCCCCATAAAGCCATTAAAGGGCCTAAAGAAATTAAAATTACCGGCCTTGCCTCCGATGCCAAAACTGTTGCGCCGGGCAATCTTTTTTTAGCGAAAAAAGGTAAAAATTTTGACGGAGCCGATTTTATTGCAGAAGCCGTGGCGGCGGGGGCGGCGGCGGTTGTAAGCGATTTTTATAATCCTTTTTTCAAACAGCTGGCGCAGATTATCCATGACGATGCCGGTTCGATTGAAGCGGAGATCGCCGCAACCTATTACGGCTTTCCATCCCGCAAGCTTTTTGTGGCGGGAGTTACCGGCACTAACGGCAAAACTACCACAGCCTACCTGATCAGGCATTTTTTAGAGCAAAACCAAAAACCAAC
>JBAZHS010000127.1:0-3952 GCA_041652275.1 Parachlamydiales bacterium | reverse complement strand
AGCCCAGGGCGATACCCAAAAGGCAGGAGAAAAAGACTACCTTGAGCATTTCTTCGGAAGTTAAAGACTCAAAAATATTGGAGGGGATGATCTTTAAGAAAAAGACCAGCAGCTGGCGGGGTTCTTCGGTTTGTTTTTCATCGCGGAAACTGATGGTTTTTTCCGCGGCGAACTCGGGGTTGGCCTCCACCTCGGTTTTGGCGATCAGCCGGCCCATCTCGATGCGCGCTTCCGGCGTCAGCAGGCTGGCGGGCTTGGTGATCAGGGCAAAGACAATGCCGTAGATGGCCATGCCGATTAAAAAAGCGCTTAAAATGGCTAAAAACCGGCGGATATGGGCCCGGAAATCAGGCTGCTGGAGAAATTTCCCGATGGAAGAGAGAATGGAAGTGACGATGATCGGCAGTACGCACATTTTTAAAAAGGAGATGTAGAGCTGGCCCCAGGGTGAGAGCACTTGCGCCAGGGTAGGAGCATAAAAGCCGATCCAAATGCCGACGGCCAAAGAGATCAGCATGAAAACGGAGTAGATGGCGGCGTATTTTTTATTCATGGGCCTCGGGCGTATAGTATTTTTTGATGATTTCATTGAAAGAAAGTTTTTCCCGTCTTTCCAGGAAGGCGTTGACAAAAAAAAGCAGGTGGGTCTTTTCGGCGGCGACAAAAATGCAGATGGGATCTTGGTAGTCGCGAAGCTCGACGGTTTCCACATAAAGGATGTCATTGGGATTGAGCAGCGGGAAGGTCTTGATTTCTTTTTCATCCACCAAGCCGGCGGTGAGCGTGCCTTTTTTAACTTCTTCGATCAGATATTTCTGGTAAGGAAAACCTTTTAAGGTAGCGTTCGGGAAAATGCTTTTGGCGGATTCTTCATAAGATGAGTCGGCCAGATAGCCGATGGTGGCCGAGGGGGAGTTCAGGCGCTTGAAAAAATTGCCGGTTTTTTCCAGTTCGGCAAATTTCCGGCGGTTGACTAGCAGTCCGGCGTAAAGGGTCACATAAGGATGGGAAAACTTGTTTTTTTTGGCCCTGTCCATCGAGCCCGAGAGAATGGAAATGCCGAGATCGACCTCGCCTCTTTCGACCTGGTCGACAACGCCCTGGTAGGTCTTGGCGGTACGGACCAAGACTACCTTGACTCCCAGGATGGCCGCGAGCTCATTGGCCAGGTCAATATCCAGTCCGACCAGCTGTTTTTCTGCATTTAAAAAAAAGAAGGGGAATTCATTGGTTGAGCCGATCATGCCGATTCTTAGCGTTCCGCTTTGGATAATTTTTTGAAGGTCAGGGGGATAGGCGGAAAAAAGACCGGAAGTAAATAAAAAAAGGCCCAAAGACAGGAGTAATGCTTTTATTTTCCCCATGTTTTCCCATATAATGGAAAGTCTGACAAAATTAAAGTTTTTTTTTATGCAATTGAAAGGCGTCGTTCTTAAAAAGGGCAAAGAGCGGGTTTTGCTCAAACGGCATCCCTGGATCTTTTCCGGAGCGGTTTTGGCTTATCCCGAGGGCTTTGTCAACGGCTCTTTGAGCGCCGTCTTCAGCTTTGAAAAAGAGCTGCTCGGCTACGGTTATTTTAACCGCAACTGCTCGCTTTGCGGCCGGATGGTCAGTTTCGGAGACGAAGATCCCCATGAGGCTTTACGGAAAAACTTAAAGCGGGCGTTGGACTTACGCCAAAGGCTTTTTGAAAAGACCAAGACGACGGCCTACCGTTTGGTTAACGGCGAGGGGGACGGCCTGCCGGGACTGATTGTCGATAGGTACGGGGATTTTTTGGTTTTGCAGATTGGCACCTTGGGCATGGAAAAGCTAAAAAACGAGATTGTTGGCCATTTAACGGCCCTGCTCCGCCCAGAGGGAATTTTGGAGAAATCCAGTTCTTCTTCCAGAAAAGAAGAGGGATTGGAAGCTCTGCAGGCCTGCCTGTTTGGCCGGATGTTTGACGAAGTGGAAATTTTAGAAAACGGCAAACGGTTTTCGGTGGCCTGTCAAAAAGGGCAGAAGACCGGCTTTTTTCTGGACCAAAGGGAGATGCGCGCTTTAGTGGAAAGGCACGCCCGGGGTAAAAAAGTTTTGAATGCTTTTGGCTATAGCGGTGCCTTTTCGGTCTATGCTTTAAAGGGAGGAGCGCAAAAAGCCGATACGGTCGATCTTTCGATCGAGGCGTTGGCCCTGGCTAAAAAAAATCTGGCCCTGAACGGCTTGGAGAGTTCGGAAAACGGATTTTTCCAACAGGATGTTTTTGCTTTTTTGTCAGGCGCTTCTTCAAAGGAGCCGGGAAAAGAAACCAGGCCAAGGCCGGAGAGCGGTTTTTTTGAATATGACCTGGTGATTTTGGACCCGCCGGCCTTTGCCAAGAAAAAAGCGGACCTTTCCAGGGCGGCAGGCGGCTATCAGGAGCTGAACCGGCTGGCTTTGCAAAGAATGCCGAAAGGCTCTTTTTTACTGAGCTCTTCCTGCTCGTATTTTATAGATGAAAAGCTTTTTTCGCAGATCCTTTTTGCCGCGGCTCTGGAAGCCGGGCGCGAGGTCAGGATTTTAAGCCGCCACCTGCAGGCTCCGGACCATCCCCGCAGCATCTACCATCCGGAAGGTGATTATTTAAAAAGTCTTTTTCTTTATGTCGATTAAAGTCCGGTTTTTCTTGTTTTAGAGGCAAGAAGAGCTTTTCCTTTGGGAAGGGATGTTAACCATCCTTAAGGTGTTCTTGTTTCAATTTCGCTGAAGATTTTTTCGTAGTTTTTGGGGTTTTTCAGGTTTTGATCGAAATTTTGAAACTGGTTTAAGAGAGCGGTTTTTTCTTCTTCACTGAAAAACTGGAAAGAGGGCACAAAAAACCGGTTATTTTCTTTTTCGATGTGTTCGGTGTAAAGGGCGGTGATCTTTTGGATGCAGGCCTGTTTTTCTAAAAGCGGGACTTGTTTTAAAGTTTTCAGGGTGTTGATTAAATTTCTTGCGGTTTTGTGCTCGTCGATCAGCTCCTGCAGGATTTTTCGAAGCTCTTTGGGAAGCGTTTTTTTCAAAAGGGCTTTAAATAAAAGGTCTTCTTCTTTGCCGTGGTGGCGGCGGTCGGCATAAAGCTGAAAAAAACCGATGAGCTCTTCGAGATCGGAAGTGCTTTCGGGAGACTCTTTTTGGCCCAAACGGCCCAGCAGGGCCAGCCCTTTTTGGATCATTTTGTGCTCTAAAATCAAAATGGCAATTGGATTTAACATGATAAAAACCTTGGTATTTTTTTTTAAATTAATGGAAACGGCCATTTTTGAGAAGGTTTTGCTCTGAAAGAGGCAATTAGGCATTTTGAGGCGGGAATTGAAGAGTGCTATTTCTGGGGAGTGCCGGGCGGAGCTGAATTAGATTTGCTCATTGTTAAAAACGGCCGGCGCTACGGCTTTGAATGCAAATATACAGAAAAGTTTTCGGTAACTTCTTCGATGAAAATTGCCTTGAAAGATTTAAAACTAGAGCCTTTAGATGTTATTTTTCCGGGCCGGCAAAGTTTTCCTTTGGCGGGGCAGATTACCGCTCAGGGCCCTAGATACCTTGCCGTTATTTTGATTTTTATTTATATTTTTTTTGCAAACAAACCTAAAAACGGATAGCTCTTTGTTTTTTACCGGATCCTGTTTTTTCGTTTAAGTTTTTAGATTTCTGTGGTTTAAATTTTAATTCGGTGTTTTTTTTTATACAATGCTTTTTTTGCAACTTTTTTAAAACCTTGATTGGATTCTGTGTTCGGCTATACTGAAAAGAAAGCCTTCCCATGCCCTGTCTGCATATGACGAGAATTGAGATCGATCTTGGCCGGTTTCAAAAGAACCTGCGCTCTTTGCGCCAGATCAGCCCCCGGGCCCTTTACTGCCTTCCTGTTAAGGCCGATGCTTATGGCCATGGCTTGATTCCTATGTCCAAAGCGGCCGCGGAGGAAAAAGTGGACTATTTGGCGGTG
>JBAZHS010000126.1:0-3958 GCA_041652275.1 Parachlamydiales bacterium | reverse complement strand
TAAGATTCCGCCGATCAGGCCGAAAAAGCTTTTAAAGGTCAGCTTTTTGCCGACATAATATTCCCTTTGCAGGTCCCAGGTGATCAGGTCCAGCCGGATTTTCCAGATTCCTTTGGCGCTATAATAGTCGTGGGTGTCGCCGTGGTTGGCAATCCAAAACGGCACAAAAGTATAAACCGAGGGATCATAATGATAGGTCGAGCTGTTGCGGCCGTGCAAACGGGTGTATTCTATAAACGAGCTCCAGTCGTCATGGTTAAAATCCAGGCCCAGGCCGACTTTAAAGCCCGGATGGTATTTAAACGAGATTTGCTCTACCGCAGTACGGGAAGCTGTATTGACGGGCTGTTTTAGTCCGAGGGCCAGGCCGTTTTCCTGGGCGTCCCAGTAAATAAAGCTGCCGTTTAAAAAAAAGTCCCAGCTGCCTTTGACATCGATCCTTGCCGTCGCGTTATAGCCTTCGGCCATTTCGCCGTTAAGCGGCTCTCCGGGAAGATAGGCTGGTGCTTTTTGCGGCGGTTTGGAAGCTGAAAAAGCCGGACCGGTCAAAAGGAGGCAAGCTCCCAGGATCCAGAGAAGAGATTTGATTTTCATATTTTTTCCTTCGGCTTTTTAAAAAAAGCCTTTGCTGGTTTTTCTTCTTCATAGTTAAAGCCGGAATATTTATTCAAGCAGAATTCGAAAGCGGCGCTCTAATTACGGTAAAGCCGCAATTTATTCAGGAACTCGAAAAATTTTGCTGAAGATAAAATCTTGAAGATTGAATGGATAAACATAAGTTGAAAAAGACCTTGGAGCCGTTCCGGAGGGTTTTTAAGCCAAAGCGCTTTTTTAGGAAAGCTGTTTTTGAGCGCTTTTTTAAACAATTTTAAAGGGGGTAAAGAAAAGTTTTTTGTTGTTGTCAAGCCGGAAATAAAACTTATTTTGTTTTTTCAACAGGTGAAATCATTTCCCTTTTGGAATATATAAACTTAAAAGAGGCCCGTTTGGAGGAATATGCTGAAATTAGCTTTGGTTTTTAGTTTTTTTGCCTGGAATTTTTTTGGAGCTTCCTTATTTTTAATTAATGATTCGGACTGGCCGCTGACAGCGGAGATCCGGGGGGCCGACGGCACGGTTTTTGATGCCGTTTCTTTGCCGCCTTCCGGACAAAAGCGCTGGAGCACCGAGCTTTCTGAAAGCCAAGCCCAGATGCCTTCCGAGCCCGCTTATTCTTTAACGCCTTTTACGGTGGTTTGGAGATGCCCGCAAAAAGGCACCTATTCGGTTTGCTCCAATGTTCAGCCGGGAGCGACTGTAACGGCCAATTCCTGCCAGGGCAACTACCGCTGCACAACTCCCGAAGAGCTCAAAGAGCAAAGAGAGAACATTGAACCTCTGTTTAAGCAGGAAGAAAAATCAAAATAAGAGGATCGTCTTTAGTTGGAGGTCATGGCTTTTGGCCGGAAGCGGCTTTCGTGAAAACTGTTCTTTGAAACCAATCCCGACAGTGTAGGCCGCGGCTAATTGTTTTAAAAAACGGTCAAAATAGCCCAGACCATAGCCCAAACGGTGGCCGTTTCGGTCGAAGGCCAAGCCGGGAATCAGGGCCAGCCTGATTTTTTTTAAGTCCAGCCGGACGGCTTTTTTCGGGTTTGGTTCGAGGATTTGCCATTTGGGATTGAGCTTTAAATCCGCCAGATCGGTAACCAGATAGGCTGCCAGGTTTTTTCCGACAACTTTTGTCAGGGCCAGCCGGCCTTCTTTCAAAAGCTTTAAATTTAAAGGCCAAAGATCGATTTCTTCTTTTTTGGAAGCAAAGGAAAGAATAACGGGCTTTTCTTTGGGCAGGCTTAAGGAATAAAGCAGCTTAAAGGCTTTTTGGGCGGCTTCTTCCCGGCGGGGCGGCAAAAGCTGGCGGCGAAGAGAACGGAAATGTTCTCTTAAAGTGTTTTTATCTGCTTGGATCTTCCGGCTTGCCTTGGACATAGGTAATCTTTTTTAAAAAATTACCCTCTCCGTCAAACAGGGTGGCCAGGCCGCTGCCGTCGTGCACCCCGGAAAGAGGGCTCTTTTCTCCCTTTCTATAATATTGTCCCTTTTTTAGCTTGCCATTTTCATATTCTTCCAAAAGCATGACGGAACCGTCTTGGTACCAAGCGCTGCTCAGGCCGTTTTTTTCATTTTCCAGCCATTCGGAAAGGGAAGCCAAAGCGCCGTTTTCGTACCAGGTTTTTAAAGTTCCCTGGATCTGGTCTTCGTGCCAAGTCAGGCTGATTTTAGGTTTTCCGTTCGGGTAGAACTCAATCTCTTCACCTTCTTTTTTCTGGTTTTTCTGCCGGTAATGGCTGACAATTGCCCCTTTGGAATCAAAGATTTTTACCTGTCCGCAGCTTTGGCCTTCCAGATATTCCATTTGGGAGCTTAAAAGCCCGTTTTCAAACAGGCTTTTCCAGCCTTTGCCGTTTTGGATAAAACTGCAAAGCTCTTGGTCGGCGTTAAAGTAGACGCCCTCCAAAAGCCGGCCGTTTTCGTATTTTTCCTGATAATGGATTTTGCCGGAAGCGAAAAAACCGCTGGCGGGGCCCTGTTTTTGGTTGCCGACGAAGCTGGTTTTGCTTTTCAGCTCGCCCTGTTCAAAATATTCGAGCAGCTCTCCTTGGATTTCTCCGTGAAGATAGGGAATCTGTTTTTGGACTTGGCCTGAGGGGTAGTAATAAAAACCGGTTTTTTCTAAAAAGCCTTTTTCGTAAAAAAACCTGCCGATGGTTTTACCCTCTTCGTTAAAGGCCAGGCTTTCTCCGTCGAAAAGCCATTTTTTCTGGTCTTCTAAAGACAGGGAGGCCGGACCGCCGATAACGGTGGCCTTAAGGGCCGGGGCGCCGTTCGGATGGAACTGTCGGTAGCTGCCGTAAGCCCGGGAATCTTTAACTTCCAAATATTGCCAAAGCCCGCCGCTGGGATAATAGGAAGTGATTTTGGAAAGTTTCTGGTTATTTTGCTTTTGCTGGTAGACCTGGACCACCTGCTTATATGGCTGGGAAGATAAAAAATCGGTTTTGGCAAAGTTTTTCAGCCGTTCTTCGTTAGAGATGGTCTTGGTCAGATCGTTCCGGTCAATGATCTGCAAACAGACCAGCTCGTCCTGGACTTTGGAAGAAGTGCAGCCGCACAAAAGAAAAAAAAGCCAAAAGAGCTGCTTTTTCATTTACTGAAATCCCTTTTATATAGGTTGAGATGCACTTTGAAGGTCTCCTGCTCGGTCTTGCTTAAAACAAATTGTTTGATTAGGAGCTGGGGTGTTTTTAAAGAAGGAACAAAAGGCCCGATCGGAACATTTTCAATTAAGCTGAGCAGTTTTTCCAAATCTTCGCTGTTGAGTTCGATTTTTTCTTCGAGGGCTTCTTCGCTTTCTTTATACCCAGCGCCATTTTTTAAAGAGAGCTGTTTGAATTTTAAACCTTTGGCTGCGGCAAAAGAGTTTTTAAGCCAGGGCAGTTTTTTATCAGCAGTTTGAAAAGCGGGATCCTGGCAGAGCTTTTCCATTTGAAGCCGTTCTTTTTCCAAAAAAGTCAGTTTTTCCAGGGTATTTTGCAAAAAGAAGGGGTCGGCCTGGCGGTACTGGTCTAAAAGTTTTTGCCAGCTTTGCTTTTCTTTTTGTTGCTGTTGAAAGAGGGACCTGAGTGCCAACAGGCGCTGGTTGGCGGTTTGAATTTCAGCGAGTTTGGAAAAAAAATAAACCATTAAAAACAGGGGTGGTAAAATAAAGAAAGCAGCGACCGGGTAACGGTATTTGATCAGCGGATCCAAGGCTTTCGAAAAAAAGGCAACAAAAAATGGTCTCATGGGTCTTTGGGGGTTGTTTTATAAAAAACAAGCTTTAGTTTAAACATCAGCGGCTTAATTTTAAGGAGCCGGGGAAAAAAGTCAAAACTTAAAAAACATGTCAAGCCAAATTAAATTTTTTTTTTTACCGGGG
>JBAZHS010000125.1:0-3984 GCA_041652275.1 Parachlamydiales bacterium | reverse complement strand
CCTGAAAAACCGCTTTGGCCTCGGCAAAATTTTCAAAAAAAGTTTTACCCATGCCGGGGTATTGGGCGCCCTGGCCGGGAAAGAGAAAAGCGGTGTTGGTAAAAAGCATAAGGTAAAAATTATTTTGATTTTTTAGTTAAAAGGGCCGCGCCCCAAGTCAGTCCGGCGCCAAAAGCCGTTAAAAGCAAGTGTTCCTGGTTTTGAATTTTGCCCTGGCAGCTCAGCTCGTCTAAGGCAATCCCGACCGAACAGGCGGAGGTGTTGCCGTATTTGGCCACACCTTCTTTATAAACCCTTTCCTGGGGCAGGTGCTCAAAACGTTTACCTACCGCTTCAATAATCCGTAAATTCGCTTGGTGGGGAATCAGCCAGTCGACCTCTTTTTCTTGCATTTTTAAAATTTTCAAACAGGCTTTGGAAGCCGTTTCCATGCGCCGGACCGCATGCTTAAAGAGCTCGCCTCCGGCCATCTGAAGATAATGCTGCTGGTTTTTAACCGTCTCCAGGCTAGCCGGGCACCGCGAACCTCCCGCCGGCAGTTTTAAAAGCTCGCCGCAGCTGCCGTCGGAACCAAGGCAGACCGCCTCAATCTCAAAGCCGGGGCCCTGCAGGGCAATCACCGCCGCCGCCGCCCCGTCGCCGAAAAGCACGCAGGTCGAGCGATCCTGATAGTTGACGATCGAAGAGAGCTTTTCCGAAGCAATCAAAAGCACCCGGCGCAAACTGCCGTTTTCCACTAAAGATTTGGCCAAAAGCAGCCCATATAAATAACCCGAGCAGGCCGCCTGGATGTCCAGCGCCGCAGCATTTTTAGCTTTCAGTTTATCCTGAATCAGACAGGCCGTCGAAGGAAAAATATAATCCGGAGTAAGGGTAGCCACCAAGATCAGATCGATCTCTTCCGGCTTTAAGCCGGCGGCATCCAGAGCTTTCTCGGCCGCTTTAAACCCCATCTCGGAAGTATATTCATCCGCCGCCGCCAACCGCCGTTCGCGAATACCGGTCCTAGTTACAATCCACTCATCGGAAGTCTGCACCATTTTCTCCAGATCGGCATTAGTTAAAACTTTTTTTGGCAGATATGAGCCGGTAGCGATAATCTTTGCTTTTTTTGGCATAAAAATTCCTATGTGTAATTTTAACCCAAAAAGCCGAAAAAGCAAAGCTTTTTAAACCTCCGGACAACACTTTTTTCAAGAAAAAATTTTAATTTTACCGAAGCGCCGTTCACTCTTATCCCCTAATATTCAGCCGGCCTCCATCAAGCCAACACAAAGGCAGGCTCCTTCATTAAACGATATTCATTTTTTTAAAATCAAAAGGCTGCTATAAGTTGGGCTCAAATGAGCAAATACCCCTTAAAACTGCAGACTTTGTCCCAGCTTTTAAAAAAACTGCCCGGAATCGGCTCTAAAACCGCCGAACGGCTGGCTTTCGAGCTGGTCAAATGGCCCGAGGGCGAACTGGGATTTTTTGGCGAAACCCTCGCTTCGTTAAAAGAAAACCTCTTCAAGTGCCCCGAATGCCAGGCCCTGATCGACCAAAGCGGCTGTCCTTTCTGCCGGCGAAGCTCCCGCCAGATCTGTCTTTTAGCTTCGGCCAAAGATCTTTTTGCTTTAGAAGAAACGGCTGCTTACAGCGGACTTTACTTTGTTTTGGACCACCTGCTCTCCCCTTTAAAAAGCTGCCAGATCGAAGAAGAAGCCGTGCAAAAGCTGGAAAACCTAATTTCCAAGCATTCCGTTGAAGAAGTGATTATTGCTTTGGACTCGACCCTGGAAGGCGACGCAACCGCCCTGTTTTTTAAAAACCGCCTTAAAAAATTCCCCCACCTGAAAATTTCCCGTCTGGCTTTTGGTCTGCCGGTCGGCTCCAGTTTGGAATATGTCGACGAAGGCACTCTGACCCGCTCGTTCATGGGCCGTCAAAATTTTTAAGCTTTAAACTTAAAACACAAGGCCGGCCGCTTAAAAAAGCCCCTCCTTGCTTTTATTCTTTATTTTTTTCTATAATCAAGACCCATATGCGCTTATCATTTTTAAGGATGTAATTAATATGGCCAAGTGGAAGTTTTTATCTTTTATTTTTTTTCTTTTCTGTGCTTTTTCCCTTCCTGCTAAAAGCGACAGCGAACCAAAAGTGGAAAAAATTGAAATTATCGTGGAATCCAATGATCCGAACTACAAGATCGATACGGAAACCTTGCTTTCCCGGCTGAAAACCCAGAAAGGCAGCCGCTTTTCCCAAAAAACTTTTGACGGGGATTTAAAAAAACTGGCCGAAGAATTTGAAAGCGTGGCTTCTTCCACCAATCTAGAAGAAGGCAAACTCTCCATTACCATTACCCTGCAGACCGCCCCTTTGATCGAAAGCCTCCGCTGGGAAGGCAACCGCAGCTTTTCTTCATCCAAACTGCAAAAAGAACTGGACCTGAAAGAAAAAACCAAGTTCAGCTCGGAAAAATTTCAAAAAGGGCTGACAAAGGTCAAAGAGCTCTATTTAAAAAATGGTTTTTTTGAATCGGAAATCACCTATAAGCTCGTGCCAGTGGAAAAGAAAAATGCCATTGCCATCGAACTTTTCATCAAGGAAGGTAAATCGGGCCATATCGGCCAGATCACCATTCAGGGCCTGACCCGCAAGGAAGAAAAAGAAGTTTTAAAAACCTTTTACACCAAAGACTACAACCTGCTCACTTCCTGGCTGACCGGCTGGGGCATTTACAAGCAAGAAGCGCTCGACCAGGACCAGCTTTCCATTTTAAGCTACCTAAATAATCTGGGCTATGCCGATGCCAGAGTGGAAGTTAAAACCAGCGACAATCCCCAAACCGGCAAGCTGAAAATTGCTTTGACGGTTACCAAAGGCCGGGTTTATCATTTCGGCAAGATCACCCTTTCCGGCAACAAGATCTTTAAAAACGAAGAGATCCAGCCCCTGATCAAAATCAAAGAAGGCGAAATTTACTCTCCAGAAAAAATCCGGGAAAGCGCCAAAGCAATTAAAGATTTCTACGGCGCCAAAGGCTACATCGAAAGCGAAGCAGTTTCCGAGACCAGTCTAAAAGAAAAAGCGCCGGTCTACGATGTCCATTTTGAAATCGAAGAAAACGAACAGTTTAAAATCGGCCTGATCCATATCCGCGGCAATACCCAAACCAAGACCAACGTCATTTTAAGAGAAGCCCTGCTGACCCCCGGCAATGTCTTTGACAGCCGCCGTATCGAGGCGACCCAAAAGCGCTTGGAAAATATGGGCTATTTTAAAAACGTCAATGTCTATGCCGTTAAATCCGCCGACCCGGTTTTAGAAGCGGAAAATTTCCGCGATGTTTTCATTGAAGTCGAGGAAACACAGACCGGCTCGGTCAATTTCTCCGTCGGCTTTTCCGCTTTAAACGATATCTTCGGCTCTTTGGAGCTGACCGAGCGCAACTTCAACTACCGCGGCCTTGCCACCATGTTCACTAAAGGCCCCCAGATGCTCAGGGGCGCCGGAGAGTATCTCCACGCCAACGCCACTTTCGGAAAAAAGCAAAGAAGCTACCTTTTAACCTGGATGGACCCCTATTTCAGGGAGACCAACTGGCGCTTCGGCTTTGAACTTTCCGACACCTGGAGCCAGCTGCAGACCAGAGACTACACAGTCAAAACTTACGGCGGTTCGCTTTTTACTTCCTATCCGCTTTCCAACTTTTGGACCTACGGCTCAAAATACAAAATGCGCCATTCCGCTACCGACATCAAAAAACACCACGGCGAACTGCCGCCTCAAGAAGAGCAGGTTGAAGATAACCACGGTCTGATTTCCGCCCTTTCCAGCTCTCTAACTTATGATTCGACCGACAACGCCTTCCGCGCCAGGCGGGGCCTGCGCTCCTTTTTAGAGCTTGAGTACACCGGTGTCTGGGGAGACTTTTACTTTTTAAAAATGAGCTGGCTGAACACCTATTATATACCTATCAAGCAAAAAGGCACCTTTAAG
>JBAZHS010000124.1:0-4027 GCA_041652275.1 Parachlamydiales bacterium | reverse complement strand
TCGAAGAGCTGCGCTCACTGCTTTTTCGCGATGCCGTTGAATTCCACCGCAGCGAAGTGTATTAGCGTGTCCAGATGGCCGGGCCCGGCTTCTTTTTGAGAAGAGGTTTGATTTTCCGTTTTGGGGTTGTTTAGGCTAAACGGTGTTTTTTTTAAAACCGGACCGTTTTCCGGTTCCGGCGGGATTTCAGCTTTGGGAAGGTTTTCTTTCAGGGTGGCTTTTTGGCTTTGCGAAGAAATTTGGCACAGGGGATTGTTTGGGCCTTCGCTGGTTTTTTCGGAAAGTCCGGAAAGCGCGGAAGAAAAATTAGAGGCGGCAGACAAAGAGGGCGAAGAAGGGGCGGCGGGCTCGGCAGCTGTTTCGGTAACAGCGTTTTTAGAAATGTTTTCAGCGCCAGCCGCAGGCTTTTGCGGTTTTTCCAGATCTGCGGAAAGTGGCGGAAGGGCGGTCTCTTCGGGAAGGTTTTTTGTTTCAAGGGCTTTTTCCAGTTCGATCAGCCGCTGCACGAGCTGGGGCAGGAAGATTCTTTTTTTTAGGCGGATGATCTGCAAAAGCAGCATTTCGATAGTAGTTTTTTTCGAAAGGCTTTTTTGCAGGACCGGCAGAATTTGCAAAATGGTTTCCAAAAGATAGGCCAGCTCTTCCGCGGTATAGTCCGGTTCGTTTTTTTGGTATATTTTTTGGCTTTCCAGGCTGAGCTCTAAGCTTTCCGGCTGATATTTCAGGACTAAATAGCGGCGGAAATGTTCGAGCAGATCTTCGGTAAAATGGGTAAAATCCTTGCCGGAAGAGTGGATCTGTTCGGCAAGTTCGAAAGCAAAAGCTTCCCGGCCCGCTTTGACCGCTTCGTCCAAATGAAAAAAATACTCTTCGGGAATGATGCCGAGGATTTTGCTGACGGCATTTTCCGTCAGGGGCCCATTTTCATAGCATAAAAGCTGGTCTAAAAGCGACTGCGAGTCCCGAAGCGACCCGTCGGCAAAAGAAGCGATCAAATGAAGGGCTTTGTCTTCCGCTTCCCGGTTCAGTTCGGCCAGAATTTTTTTCAGCTTGGCAATAATTTCTAAGTTGGCGATCCGGGAAAGATCAAAGCGCTGGCAGCGGCTTAAGATTGTCGGCGGGATCTTGTGCGGTTCGGTGGTAGCGAAAAAAAACTTGATCGAGGGGGGCGGCTCTTCGAGCGTTTTTAAAAGGGCGTTGAAAGCCTCTTTGGTCAGCATATGGACTTCGTCGATGATGTAGATCTTGAACTTTCCGGAAGAGGGCGCATAGCCGATGGTTTCGTTGATCTGCCTGATATCGTCGATGCCGCGGTTGGAAGCGCCGTCGATTTCGATCACATCCAAAGAGCAGCTGCCGGCAATTTCCAGACATGAAGCGCACCGGTTGCAAGGCTCGATGTCCTCGGAAAGCTGTTGGCAGTTGAGGGCTTTGGCTAACAGGCGGGCCAGGGTTGTTTTGCCGATCCCCCTGGAGCCGGAGAAAAGATAGGCCTGGGCCGTCCGTTTTAGGCGGATGGCATTTTTCAGGATGGTTACGGTTGCCCTTTGGCCGACAACATCCGCAAAGCTTTGGGGGCGGTATTTGCGGGCCAGGACCTGGTAATTTTCACTCATAAAACCTGCTTTGCCTTGGTCTTATTTTTCAAAAAAAAAGCTTTGTCGTCCAGTTAAATATTTCTTTCGTATATGCTAAGAATCTGCTAAACATATTAATATAGTTGAAAAGTCACTTTGGCCTATGGACAACCCAGATTCCAATGCAAGATCATTTAACTTAGCCTTTTATAAAAATTTTCTATTTAAAAACGATCTTGTCTTCCGGCTTTTGATCGGCCTGATCGGCCTGGTCTGTTTGTTTCTTTTCATTCATTTCCGGGAAGTACAGGTTGATGCTTTGGAGCTGGGCTCAAAGGCTTCTTCTTATGTTGTGGCCCAGTTGGACTTTGATTTTCCGGATGAGGAAGCGACCTTTTTTTTAAAACAGGAAGCCCTGAAAGACCTGGGGCCGATCTTTACTTTGGACGACAGGAAGATTGCCCAGGTGCGCTATGATTTTGAATATTATCTGATTCACGACAACCTGTGGAAAGAAAAGCTCAAAGAGACTTCTTTGGAAGATCTTTATAAAGAGACCGACGCTCTGGTCTCTTTTTTAAAGCGTCTGCGCTTTGCCGATGTGCTGACCTTGAAAAAAATGAAAAAGTTTAATATTCAAGTTTCCGATTTTATGGTTTTTACTCCGGCCAAAGAAGAAAAAGAAATTTTGCTGCCTCCCGAGTATTGGCAGCGCTTGGAAGAGCTTTTTTTAAAACAGCAGGTTTTTCCCCAGGCAGAAGCGGACTTTGTTTTGAGTTTTTTTGCCGAAAAAGAGTGGTTCCTACAACTCGATGGCCGGATTGAAAAAAGCGTTCGGAGCATCATTGAAAATTCCATTCCCCAGAAATATACCGAGATCAAAGCCGGCACCCGGATCATTGCCGGCGGGGAAAAGGTCACTTCCCGCCATATTGCGATGCTTAGCGCCATGAAAAAGGCCGTTTCGGAAAAGCGCAGCCTGCTTTCTTTTCCGAGCATTGTCGGCAATTTAATTATTTCTTTGGTGTTCATTGTTTTAACGGCCATGTATTTAAGGATCGACCAGAGCCGGGTTCTGGCTTCTTTGCAGAAGCTTTCGCTTTTGGTCTGCACGATGATTTTAACCCTGGCCTTTGCCAAGGTGACCGAATATGTGCTTTTGCAAAACGCTTCTCCCCTGGAAGCCGTGCGCTATCCGCTGATCGTGCCTTTTGCCGCTTTTTTATTAAGCATTCTGTTCAATTCGCGCCTGGCGCTTTTCGGCTCGACTTTTTTAGCGATTCTGCTTTCGATCACCCTGATTGTCGACCACACCCAGTTTTTAGTGATTAACTTGACAGCGGCTTTGATCGTGATTGTCTCTTCCGCTTCTTTGAAAAAAAGAAAAGAGGTCTTTCAGGTTGGCGGCAAGTGCCTTTTAGGTATTATCCCGGTTATTCTGGCCTTTAATTTTTTAACCAAGAATTTCTGGTCTTTGGCCTTGCTGCAGGATATCGGCCTGAGCGCTCTTTTTATGCTGATCATTTCGGTTCTGGTCATGGGGATGCTGCCGATTTTGGAATCGCTTTTCAATGTTCTGACCGACATTACGCTGATGGAGTATACAGACCCTTCCAGCGAGCTTTTAAAACGGCTGGCCCTCGAGATGCCCGGCACTTACCAGCACTCCCTGGTCCTGGGCAATATTGCCGAAGCCCTAGCCTCGGCGATCGGGGCCAACGCCCTGCTTTGCCGGGTGGCCACGCTTTATCATGATATCGGCAAGCTGGCCAACGCCCATTTTTTCACCGAGAACCAGACCCTGGATGTTAATATTCACCAGCTTCTGACTCCCGCTGAATCGGCCCAGGTAATTATCTCCCATGTCAAAGACGGGGTGGCGATTGCTAAAAAATACCATTTGCCCCAGCCTTTTATTGATGTGATCCAGGAGCACCACGGCACTATGCTGGTTTATTATTTTTACCACCAGGAGCTTGAAAGGCAGATGGGGGATAAGGCCAAGATCAACGAAGCGCTTTTCCGTTATCTGGGACCCAAGCCCAAGAGCAAAGAATCGGCGATCATCATGCTGGCTGACGGAGTGGAAGCGGCCTCGCGCTCTTTAGAAAAAACTGGCGAGGAAGCGTTAAGGGGCCTGATCGACAAAGTGGTTAAAGACCGCGTTGATGACGATCAGCTCAATGAGTGCAACCTGACCTTTGCCGAACTGATGACAATTAAAAAAACCCTGCTCAAAGTTTTGCTGGTAAGCCACCATGTCAGGATCAAGTATCCGGAAAAAAAGGCCTAGAAGCTGCGGTCAAATTTAATTTTTATTTTTTCAAAAAAACAGCTTTTTGAGGTGGACCCCATTGTCAAGACCAAAAAATGATCGGTACTTGTTTGTTTCTACCATTCTTTACTTTCTTAGTTTCAAGCAGCATTGGACAGGCCGAGCAGCTCACAAA